>JANNGY010000514.1:0-3295 GCA_031404095.1 Betaproteobacteria bacterium
TTCGCGGTCCTTCGATTCCACAAGGTTCTGGAGACTTTCAATGGCGCGATGCTGTTTTTGAACCTCGTTCAACAACATCGGCGGCAGGTGCTGGTACATGACGGATTCAATCTTCCCGTCAGCCGAATGCGCGACCAGACCCGGATAGATTTCGGCCACTTCCTCGGCGATCAGGCCATATTGCAGCGAACGGCCCGCAGGGTTCTGGTCGGATTTATAGTGAAAGGTCACCGGGCGCAGTTTCATGAGCGCGCTGCTGGCGGCATCCATGTCGGTGATGTTGTCCTTGTAGCGGCGCGATGAGCTTATTGTGCCAAGCTGATCATTGCTATCGATCAGTACGGGAATGGCATTCATGTTGAAGGTCTGCACGCCGCGAATTCCGGCGACGAAGGTACGCTTCTGGAATGTCGCCGACGTCGTGCCAATGCGAATCACCGAAAAATCGCCAAATTCGCCGGTGTTGCCAATATGAATATTGTCGCTTCCGGTCATGACCTTGTTGCCCGCGTAGGTTCCCAGCGCGATGTTTCGGCTGCCGGTCGAATTGTCCACCAGCGCATAGGCGCCCACCGCGGTATTCTCGGCGCCGGTTGAGTTGTTCTGGAGCGCCTTGCTGCCGATTGCCGTGTTGTAGGCTCCGGTCACGTTGGGATACAGCGCGCGGTAGCCGCTGGCGGTGTTTTCACCGGCTAATGTGTTGCTCTGGAGTGCCTGGTAGCCGTGGGCGGTGTTTCCACCGGCCGTCGTGTTGCTCTGGAGCGCCTGGTATCCACTAGCGGCATTTCCGCCGCCGGTGGTGTTGTTTTGAAGCGCGCCGGCACCCATGGCCGTATTCACCCAGCCGGTCGTGTTGCTTTGCAGCGCATTCGCGCCGCTGGCCGTATTTTCATACCCGGTCGAATTGCTCTGCAATGCGTTCGCGCCCATCGCAATATTGCGATAGCCGGTCGTGTTGGCGTTGAGCGCATTCATTCCGTTCGCGGTGTTGTTGTCGCCCGTGTTGAAATAGAGCGCGCTCATGCCGGTGGCGGTATTGTTATTGCCCACGATGTTGCGTACGAGTGTGTTTACGCCAATGGCCGTGTTGGACGCGCCTGACTGATTGGCAAGCAACGCACCGACGCCACTTGCGGTATTGTTGCTCCCGGTCGTATTGCTTTGCAGCGCACTGCCGCCTGTCGCGGTATTGCCGCTGCCTGACGAGTTGGCGGAAAGCGCAAAGTAACCGCTAGCGGTATTTCCGCTGCCAGACAATGTCAGGTTGCCAGCGCGGATTCCGACAAAAGTATTGCTGGTGCCAAAGTTGTGGATAAACGGTTCGCCCCCCTTCAGGATATTGCCGGTCGTCAGCGTCGATGCCGGCAGCGTCAGATTGGACGCGCTATCTACCGAACCAACCGGGCCCTGCGGGCCAGCGGGCCCCACCGGGCCAATTGGCCCTTGTGGACCGGCGACGCCGGACGCACAGGCCCATGCCGACCCATTCCACTGCGCGATTTGGTTCGCAGCACATGCGGCCAAGGGCAGCAACTGCGTCGTTGCGAGCCCGATCGTCCCGGTCGACGTAATGGTCCCGCCGGTGAGTCCACTCCCGGCTGTCACACTGGTGACCCCCGCGCCTGTTGACGCACCCGTTCCCAGTTGACCATTGCTGTCGATCACCACCGGCAACGCATCGGCGATGCCCGGCGTCACATTCCGGACCCCGGCGATAAACGCCCTCGCCTGGAACGGCCCGCCGATCCGGATGGTGCCTGATTCACCGGCCACACCTTCATTTCCGATATCGATGTTGTTATCCCCCGTCGTCAGGAGGCGCCCGGCGTAATGTCCGACGGCGGTGTTGAAGGTGCCGGTTGTGTTGGCGCCGAGCGCGTAGTTGCCGAGCGCGGTATTGCTGTTTCCGGATTCGTTTAGCGCAAGCGCATTCGATCCTGTGGCGGTGTTGCTGCCCCCGCTCGTATTGCGGGAAAGCGCGCCGCTGCCGCTTCCGGTATTGTCGCCGCCGGTCAGCAGGAAGTTGCCGGAAACCTCGCCAACGAAGGTGTTGCGGATACCAAAGTTGTGAATGAAGCGATAGGGCCCCTTCATGATATTGCCCGCGCTCGCCGTAGAAGACAGCGGCAGCGTTAAATTGGTGGCTGAATCAACCGAGCCCGTCGGGCCCTGTGGGCCGGTGGGACCGGCGGGCCCGGTCAATCCTGCCGGACCCTGAAGACCTTGCGGCCCCTGTACGCCTGCCGCGCCCTGCGGACCCGGCGTGCCGACACCGCAGGTCCACGCCGCGCCATTCCAGACCGGCGTCTCGCTCGTGCCGCAAGCGGTCGTCGGCAGCAATTGCGTGACGGAAAGTTGACTGCCGGCGATCGTGCCGGTGATCTGTGTCGCCGGGATCATCGCCGCCGTCGAAATTGCATCCGCGGACGCGGCACGCATGGCATACGGCACCGCGCTCAACGGTTGCCGTGTCGCCATCTCGGCGTCGGTGTTGACCTGCAGGCTGAGAAAATACGGGACATTGAACGGCATGCCAAACGCGGTCGCACTGCCCAATACCGCGTTGAAGACACCATTCGCCACGCCGATGCCGGACTGCGTTTCACTCCACACCGGTGTGCCGCCCGAAGCCGCCGTGTAGAGGCGGAAGGTGACATTCACCGCCGCATTCACCGGCACGCCGGCGTTGCTGGTGAGGTAGCCCTGGTAGTTGATGGTCGGCGGCATCTGTGCCTGCACAATGCCGGCAGCGAACGATATTGACGCAATCGCCAGCAGCCGCAGGAACGAGTTCAGGAATCGGATTTTCATGGTGGGTCCAATCTCATTTGAATTCGACGGCAAACCTGCGGTTCGCGCAGCCCGATGCACCGGGCTGCCGTTTCGCGGGCACCCGGCCTGCCGGGTGAATTCCCCGCGCAACCCCAAGCACAGGTGCGCCTTTCCAGCCACAAATGCCTCAAACGCCGCACCAGTGCTGGCGTCTCGCTGTCCACGCCGGTGGCCCAGCCGAAACGCGGGATGTCACTCATTCAAACGGGATCGGCGCAAAAGTACCGCCAAGAATTTCCGGGGAACGCCTGGGTCGCGGTGACCAGCCGCCTTCCAATGACAAGCGGTTCGCGGTCGAGCATTTCAAAAGTGACTTGAAATGCCCGCCAGTGCTTGAGTTTGATGCCGCATGGTTTTCATCAAACCTTGGGACCTCGGCAGTAGATCGCCCAATGCTCTTTCCCAATGCAACCTCGAAGCTTGGGCTTGCTGATCTCGAAAGCGCCACCGCGCTGCTTCTAGG
>JANNGY010000515.1:0-4968 GCA_031404095.1 Betaproteobacteria bacterium
CACGGAGAACACGGAGGAAAAGCCTAAGGGTTCTCTCCGTGTTCTCTGTGGTCTCCGTGGTTGAAGAAGTTTCTCGATTCGCCCGTGGGCCAGACTCAAGCATTGGCGAGCTTCTCCGGGCAAAAGCGGCCCGAAAGCCGCGCCAGTGCTGGACGTTACCCTTCAACTCAGTGGTAATGCACCGCCGCCGTCTCAGCCTCTTCAGGCAATTCCGGATGCACCATTTCGCTGTCGGCATCGGCAAACAGCGGTGCGCCGCAGTCTTCGCAGAACTCGGGCGCAAACAATCCATCCAGTTTGGTGACTTCGCCGACCTTGCACTCCGCCAATACGGCCTCAACGTCCACGCCCGGCGCCGGTTGCGACTCGTCGTCCTCGCGTCCAAACAGCGGCCAGACAATGCCATGCACCACATCGCCTTTGCCGAGCTGCGTGAAGCCGATGCGATATTCGTCGACGCGCTGTTCGCCGAAGCCGGCGACGATCGCGCGCAGCTGTGGCGCCGTAGTCTTGAGCGTATTTTCAAGATAGCCGACCGCGGCGCGAATCGCGTAGGGGCGAACTCGCCGGTCGGACTCCCGGCAGTTGACGAAATAGGCATCGGGCAGGAGCGATTCAAATGCGCATCCCGGCAGCAGGCGCGCGAGGTTCGGACGGCACTGGGCAATCCAGCGTTCGAGGCAATCGCTGCGGGTCATCCGTTCGGCCGGCGTGTCGATCTCCTGCCAGCGGAACAGCGCGCTGCCGTGCGGTACCGCGATACCGGCCAGCAGGAACCGGGTATCGGCGAGCAGAGGCGCGGTTTCCGGCATTTTCGCGAAATCGAATTTCGGTGTTGTTGCAGCGATCGCCGCCTCGCCTAGTTTGACGGCCAGCTTGTGCACGCTGGAAAAATCGCGCGGCATCTGGTCGATGCTATAGAGGTACGGGCTCATGCAGGCGCGCGCACCCTGTGCCAGCACGTGGCCGTGAAGTTGCGGCAGGATGCTGTCGACCGCGTCTTTCGGAACGGGGCCTGACGGCACCGCGTAGCGCGACCAAGCCACCAGCGGCATGGCCAGCAGCAAGAGATCCCAGCGGGCGCCGGCGGCGTCTATCGTGGTTGACTCGGCGCAGGCCTCCACCAGTTCGATCAGCACGTCGTGCGCGGTCAGGTTGCTCTGGAAGGTATGGTCCAGCGCCGATTCCAGCGCGGCGTCGTTGCCGGCGGACATCAGCTTTCCGGCGAGGGCAGCGATGCCCGCTTCCCAAAAGCCGTCCTCGGCGCGGCTGCCTGAGGCGACCAGACCCGTGGACAAGGCGATCAGTTTATCGGCGTCGCGGGTGAGGCGGAGGGGGGATTTGGAGCGTTGGCGTTTCATCGAAGCAATCAGTCATGCACGGTCTGCAATTATATCCGTACCGGGGTCGCATCGGCTGTCTCAAAATTCCAGCCCCGGTAATTACGCAGCAACGAATTACCCTGCGTGAAAGCGGCGGCATTGGCATAAAATTATTGAAAGTACTTCATCAATGCGCGAGGAGAACGGAGCATGGATGTGCCGGGGGAAATGCGCATATTCGTGCGCTCGGTGGAACTGGGCGGATTTTCGGCGGCGGCGCGCGATCTCGACCTGACGCCGTCGGCGCTCTCCAAGCTGGTGACGAGGCTGGAAGACCGGCTCGGTGTGCGCCTGATGAACCGGACCACCCGCAAACTGGCGCTGACCGCCGAAGGCGAAGCGTATTTCGCCAGCGCCAAGCGCATATTGGCGGACATCGATGAGGCGGAATCGGAGGTCGCCCGATTCTCGGCCAGTCCGAAGGGCCTGCTGCGGATCAATGTCGGCTTCGCCTTCGGCATGCATCAGCTGGGGCCGGCGTTGCCGCGCTTCCTGGAGCAATATCCCGACATCGAACTCGACATCACGATGACCGATCGCCTGATCGACCTGATGGAGGAGAGCGCCGATGTGGCGATTCGCAACGGACACCTGCGCGATTCGTCGCTGGTGGCCAGGCGAATATGCGATCTGCATCGCGTGATCTGCGCCTCGCCCGCCTACCTGAAGCAGCGTGGCACGCCGGCAACGCCGCGGGAGTTGCTGCGGCACAATTGCATCTCGATCAGCGGCGCGCCGCAGTTGCGCCGCTGGCCATTCGATACGCCGCAGGGCATCGAGGTTGTCGATGTGACCGGTAACGCCAGCGCCAACAACGCGGAAACGCTTTTGCAGCTCGCGGTCGCCGGCCTGGGAATCATCAGGCTGGCCGATGTGATTGTCGGCGAAGGCATTCGTGCCGGCCGGCTGGTGCCATTGCTGGAGGGCTGCCATCATCGCGACCCCTTGCCGCTGTCCGCGGTCTATTTGCCGGGCAAGCACAAGAGCCCGCGAGTGGCGGCATTCGTCAATTTCCTGGTGGAGACCTTTGCCACCGCGCCATGGCGCATCGTGGCCGCCGACCAATCGCCGCCGCCGCGGCAGCCGACGCGCACACGGAAAAAGGTGTAATTTGCCCTCACGCAATAACCAACAACGGGAACCGGGATGAAAGTGCTGAAATACATTCTGCTGGGCTTGCTTAGCCTGGCGGTGCTGCTGGGCCTGCTCAGCTTTGCCTTGCCCGGCGGATACAAGGTGGAGCGATCGATAGCAATCAACGCGCCGATGGAAGCCGTCTATCCGCTCGTATATGATCCGAAAGCCTGGGCGCGATGGGGCGTATGGAACCGGCGCGATCCTGCAATGAAAATGACCTATTCCGGAGCACCGGCGGGCGTCGGCGCCAGATGGTCCTGGCAATCCGCGAGCGAGGGCGGCGGCCGCATGGAAATTACCGCAGCCGACTTCAACAAGCACGTCGCGTACACCATCGCTTTTGATGACTTCGATGGCGTCTTCTCAGGCCGCCTGGAATTCGCCCCGGTCGGCAAGGGGGTGCGCGTCAACTGGATTGCCGAAGGCGATGTGGGTCCCAATCCGCTGATGCGCTATTTCGCGCTGGTGATGGACCGCATGCTCGGGCCGGATTTTGAAGGCAGCCTGACGAATATCAAGCAACTCGCGGAGCAGCGGCAATGAACGGGACAAGAGGAAAATTCACCATGCCATTCTTTCTTCAATCGTGGAAGCTGCCAGCCTTGCTGCTGTTGACGGCCTTGGTGTCGTCGTGCGCCGGCTCCGGGCCCTACAACACGACCTCGGACGGTGAAGATACCAGACTGATGCTGACGGGGCATGATCCGGTGGCCTATTTCACGCTGGGAAAACACGCCCTCGGCCGCGCGGAAATCAAGGCCGAGCATGACGGCGTCACCTATCGTTTCATGACGAGCGAAAACAAGGCGATGTTCCTCAAGGAGCCGTCGAAGTACGTACCGCAATTTGGCGGCTACTGTGCAAACGGGATTGCTTACGGCATTCCCTGGGGCGGCGATGCGGACACCTGGAAACTGATCGGCGGAAAACTCTATATCTTTGGCGGCGGGAGTTCGAAAAACTATTTCCTCATGGACGAAGCAATGAACCTCGCCCTCGCGGATCGTTACTGGGCCGATGAAGTGAAGGGTAGCATCGGCGTCGTTCAACGCTACAAGCGGCTGGTGCTGCGGGCGCCGCATTACCGGACCGGCAAGGAACTGGAAACCGAATGGCAAAAGCGGCAGCAACCGCGCTAGCGCCACGACCCCGCAAGCGGCCTCCGGCCAAGGCCAGGCGCGCAGCGCCCGTCGCCAGGACGCGGGCCGCCAAGGTGCAGGTCGCGGATGCGCCGGGCGTGCTATCGATGCTCATGTCTCTGCGCGATGCGGCCACCGCAGCGATTGCGCTGCGCTTTTTCAAGACCGGGCCCGGCGAGTATGGTGAGGGCGACCGTTTTCTGGGCATCCGCGCGCCGGCGTTGCATTCGCTGGCGCGTGACCTGCGTGGCGCCGGGATTGAAGTGGCGCTGCCATTGCTGAAATCGGGCTGGCACGAAGCGCGCGCGCTGGCGCTCCTTCTGCTGGTGCGCGCCTTCCGGCGTACCGACGAGTCCACGCAAAAGCGAATTTACAACCTGTACCTGAAAAGCACGAAGTTCATCAACGGCTGGGACCTGGTGGATCTGTCCGCCGAGCACATTGTCGGCGCCTGGCTGGCCGACAAGCCGGCGGAACGAAGGCGTGTTCTCAACCGGTTGGCGAAGTCGAATTCCCTTTGGGAGCGGCGCATCGCCATCCTCGCCACTTTCCACTACATCAAGCAGGGCGACTACGCCGAGACGATGCGTATTGCAAAACTGCTGCTCAATGACAAGGAAGACCTGATTCAGAAGGCTGTCGGCTGGATGTTGCGCGAGGTCGGCAAGCGCATCGGCGAGAAACAGGAGGAGTCTTTCCTGAAACGCCACTACCGGCGGATGCCGAGAACCATGCTGCGTTACGCGATCGAGCGATTCGCCGAACCCAAACGCAAGCGCTACCTGGCCGGCGAGATCTGAGTCCGCATTGTCGATTGGCGTCACCCCGAGCCACCGTCGCGCGTTGGCCGGTACAGTCGTGCAATAATTGGCGCTGCACTTTTCCCGGCAATGAAGATGAAAACCAAACACTACCTGACTGCTGAAGACTGCAAGAAAATCCTCGGCGCTGCGCAAGCGGAAGCTGCCAAAAATGCCTGGGCAGTTTGCATTGCGGTGGTGGACGATGGCGGGCACTTGTTGAGTTTTCAGCGGCTCGACGGCTGCGCCGCCGCCAGCGTCGCCATTGCCCAGGGCAAGGCGCGCAGTGCAGCCTTGCGCCGCCGGCCGACCAAGAATGACGAGGATATGGTCAACAACGGCCGCATGTCGGCGCTGTCGATGCCCGGCATTACCTTTCTCGAAGGCGGCGTGCCGATCATCGTTGGCGGCGAGACCATTGGTGCGGTCGGCGTGTCCGGCGTGAAATCGTCGGAGGATGCGCAGATCGCCCAGGCCGGCATAGACGCGCTGCTGGCCTGAGCGGACGCC
>JANNGY010000516.1:0-3926 GCA_031404095.1 Betaproteobacteria bacterium
CGGCAAGAAAGCTCGTTGTCGTCGAGCCAATATCGAGCCCGGCCAGCAGGACAGTCTTTCCGTGGTCTCGATTCGATGTCACGCGCATGGGCTCCGGCGCCAGGTATGATCACTTCGTGCGGGTAATGCCGTATCCCCGCCAGCGGATAACATGACCGCCGATGCTCCGTCCGCAGGACTCTTTCGGCGCCTGATTCGTGGCCTGTTCACGCTGCTGCTCGCGCTGTGGATTTTCCTCGAGGAATGGGCGTGGGACGCGATGCTCGCGTTCATGTCCTGGCTGGGCAAGTTGCCCCCGATCCATTGGGCCGAGACTCAAATCGCAAAGTTGCCGCCTTATGCCGCGCTGATCGCCTTCATCATTCCCGGCGCAATCCTTCTGCCGTTCAAGTTCGCTGCGGTCTGGCTGATCGCGCACGGCCACGGCATTTATGGATTGTGGGTTTTCGTGATCGCCAAGATCATCGGCACCGCGTTTCTCGCGCGCATCTTCTCGCTGACCAAGCCGGCGCTGCTCACCATCGGTTGGTTTAACCGGACCTATCTCGCGCTCACCAAGTGGAAGGAGCAGCTCTACGCCTACGTGCGTGCGCTGCCCGCGTATCAGGGAGTGCGCGAATGGGCGCGGGCGATGAAGCTTGCCATCAAGGATCGCTGGCGAGAGATGCTTGGTGGAGCGCGGTAAGTACTGAGGCGTCCCCCGCACTGTTTTGATGCCGTCGCTAGCGGCGATAGTGCCGAACCTGCGGTAATCGTGCTCCTCCCTTTTTAAAGGGAGGGTGGGAGGGATTTGCAGTGGTCGACGGATCGGAATGTAATCGCGAAAAGCCTTATCCCATCGCCGCCCAATGACCACCATTCGCCATTAGTTGGAGCAACATGGAGTTGAACCATGAACATGATGATTGTCGACGACTATTCCGCCAAGATCGAGTATGACCCGGAGCTCGACCTGTTCCGTGGTGAGATTCTTGGTCTCAGCGGGGGCGCGGATTTCTATGGAAAGAATCCAATGGAACTCCGTTCTGAGTTCAAGCGATCATTGAAGGTTTTCCTTGAGGTCTGCTAGGAAAATGGAATTGAACCAGGCGCCAATCATCGCCGCACAGGCCCAAGGTAAGAGCATAAACACGCTGGCGCAGGAGCGTTGCAGGCGCGCGTCGCATCTTGAGGCGCCAAGCAAACAATGATGCAAGAATAATGCGTGCAAAATCAAACGGGCAAATTCCATGCGTACCACCCTAAATATCGATGACGATGTGCTCATTGCAGCCAAACATGAGGCACGGCGAAGAAACGTGTCCCTGAGTGAGGTCGCCACCGATTTGATCCGTGCCGGTTTGCGTGCGGGATCCGACGTTTCGGCACGGCCCGCAGCCACCATCGGGCGCTTCGCCACTCTTCCGGCTCGGGATGAAATCATTACCCCCGAGTATGTTCGAAAACTGATGGAAGAAAAACGCATCTAACGCCTGCGCTATCAAGTTCCAAGATAGTCAGCCTCGCACAAAAAAATCGCGGATCGCCATTTGCCGCGCCTTTCTGACCAAAAAAGCCCCAAACGACGCGCCAACGCTTGAGTTTCATGCCACATTCGTTGGGCGCTAGAATAGCGTCATGTCACCGACGATTTTTCGCGAGGGCAGTTTCCGCTTCTTTTTCTTCTCGCGCGAAGAATCGAGAATGCATGTGCATGTCTCGCACCCAGACGGCGAGGCAAAGTTTTGGCTTACTCCCGCATTGGCTTTGGCAACGAACGCAGGTCTCTCGGCGACGCAACTTAAAGATGCCGAGAAGTTGGTTGCGATTCATTTGTAGGAAATAGAACATGCCTGGCGCACTCACTTCCCAAGCTGAAGTTACTCATGTCTCAAAGCATGGCCTCTGGCTGCTCTTGGGTGACGAAGAACTGTTCCTGTCGTTTGCTGACTTCCCGTGGTTCAAGGATGCAACGATTGGCGAGCTTTGCAATATCGAGCACCCAACGGACAATCATGTCTACTGGCCGTCTCTGGACGTTGATCTTGCCGTCGAGTCCATTCGCAATCCATCCGCGTTTCCGCTGGTATCCGTGGCGCGCACCTGACGAATAGCGTTTATTTGCCGCGAGGCAATGCGAACCGGGTCAACGCTTGCGTTTGCGACCGATTGAGGCAAAAGGCAAGGCCTGCCCCCTGCGTTTCTAACGAGGTTACAAATGTCTAAGGAAATTCAAATGTTGGAACATGACTTGATTGCCGATGTCAAACTCGCAGGCAAGAAAGAAGTAATCATTGATATGCGTGGCGATTCTCGTGCGGTAACACCTTCGGAATTTATCGAGTTGAAACGGCTTCTTGCGGACGCCACACCAGAAGTAACGCTAAGTTATCGAGCCGCGTGATCCCGTTCCAACCTGGAGATTGAAAATGGGACTGTCTAGTTGGTTCGCCGATAAGCAAGGCGAAAAGCGAAATCGTTTTTCTTTCTCGGATGGGCGAATCATGTCGCCTTCAGAGTTTGGAGAGATGATAGGGGATGTTGGAATTCAAACTGGAAATCAACTGATCGAGGCGCTATTCATGGCACCTCAAGCAAAAGGGCTGCATTCAATTGGTAGCCGCATTAAGGCAGATCCCATGCCCGCACGGCTACATGTCTATAGCCTGCTAATCGGCGCGGCCTTTGTCTATCCAATGAAAGTTCTCAAGGTTCCGGAAGCCCCCATGCATCAAGTGATGCAGGGTATGAACAAGCGAATGCTGACGCTAAAGAAGCCGGATGGTAAGTTTATTAACCCAGCAGACGTTCAACAAATAAATGAAATGGTAAGTGCGTTCTACGATTTTGCTGTAAATGAAGTGAGCGCAATGCCGGAGACAGTGAAAAAATCCACGCAACTACTAATGCACCTCATTCTTTCTGCATACAACGGGGGAGGGGCGAAAGGGGCAGCAGCAATTGCAGATTTCGAAAAGTCTGCGTCAACGGACCCTAACGTCTTTCCACTATTGCGGACGCTCAATGAAGTGCCTATGGCACCGCTGAAAACCTTCGCGGATCTTGGCGTGAAGTATGGCAGTTGAATTCGCTAAGCCGCCTTCTCCTGCGCCAGCATCACATGCCGCAACACATTGCACCCAGCGGTAGTATGTTCGGGCTTTGTGCCCTCATTCTCGTTGGGACTGATGCCAACTTTGCAGGAAATGAAGATCATGCCGGCGGTTGCGCTCACACGCATCGTGGCCGACATTAAAGAACAGACCACGGACTTTGGAGTTCCGTTAACGCACCACGCTAGGGAGTAAATCTTCAGATATTGCCCACTTTCCAACCTGATGACTGGACAAACTCTTGTGAGTAAGAAAGTAAACAGCGACGAAGAGTACGCAAACTATGATGCGTTGCGCAGAAACTATCTTGCATCGCTTACTGCCGTGCAACTATTGGTTGCCAACGACCATGCAGGCGACCAGATCTTTGCGCTCTTGCAAGCGGCAGGCGGGTTTGATCCAAATATTGACAAGGGAAGGCTTCGGGAGTTTAGCGATGATCTACTTGACTGGGCACGCACTGAAAGCAAATCCGATTTTCAAGGTATTCGGCGCTCGTACTTGGTCAATGCATGTGGCGCGCTAGAAAATTTGGCAAAATGTTGCTTTGCTGCGTGGGTGAACGAAGATCCTGAAGTCGTCGAACGAGTAAAAACGAAAAGATTTTCGCTAACTCTGAGCGAGTTTTTAGGCCGCAATCGCCAAGATCAAATCTTTTCCGCTGCCGATCGAGTTTTTCAAGATATCGATGGCCCCCCGTTGGCCGGTCAAATTCCCCCACCTCTGGTCACTTCAAAATCCCCCACCCTTGATAAGCGTTTGACGGTGCGCTGAGGCGCCGTTCACCCGCTTTCAAAGGTCCGTCTGGCAGGACGTTATCTTCGCCCCTCGACC
>JANNGY010000517.1:0-2931 GCA_031404095.1 Betaproteobacteria bacterium
CAGTCACAAAGCGTTCTTTCAACAGCTCAAGAAGTACTACATTTTCTATACCGTAGGCTTCCTCAGCTTCCTGGTCGCCTTGGCGGTCGCCGAACAAATGGGCATGTCGCGCAAATGGATCGGCTACTGGTTCCTGTTCGCCACCATCGCGCTGTATGCGTCGATCGGCGTCATGAGCCGAACCGTCGATGCGGCCGAATACTACGTCGCGGGCCGACGAGTACCGGCGTTCTTCAACGGCATGGCGACCGGCGCGGACTGGATGAGCGCCGCGTCCTTCATCGGCATGGCCGGCACGCTGTATCTGTCCGGCTTCGATGGCCTGGCGTTCGTGATGGGTTGGACCGGCGGCTATTGCCTGGTCGCGTTCCTGCTGGCGCCGTACCTGCGAAAGTTCGGCCAGTTCACGATTCCCGACTTCCTCGGCGAACGTTACGGCGGCAACATCGTGCGCAGTATCGGTATTTTCGCCGCCATCCTGTGCTCGTTCACCTATGTGGTCGCGCAGATCTACGGGGTGGGCCTGATCACCAGCCGCTTTACCGGGCTGGAATTCGGCGTCGGCGTGTTCGTCGGTCTCGCCGGCATTCTGGTGTGTTCTTTCCTCGGCGGCATGCGCGCGGTGACCTGGACCCAGGTCGCCCAGTACATCATCCTGATCATTGCCTATTTGACGCCGGTGGTCTGGTTGTCCCTGAAGCACACCGGCAACCCGATCCCGCAAATCGCTTATGGCGGCACGCTGGAAAAGGTGACCGCCCGCGAAAAGGTGCTGGCCGTCGATCCGAAGGAACTGGAAGTGCGCGGTATTCTCACGGCGCGTGCCGATGCGGCCAATGCCGCGCTGAAGGATCCGAAAGCCACCTACGCGAAAGGCAAGGCCGAGCTGGATCAGAAGTTTACCGACGCGAAAGCCGCCGGTGCGACGCCGGAACAGTATGCCGCCGCGGAAAAGGCCGTTGCTGCCTATCCGAAGGATGAAGCTGCTGCCACCGCCAAATGGAACAAGGACAAAGGCCTCGCTGCACGTGCCGGGCCTCCTCGACCGCATGCCACGCCGTTCCCGGGCAAGGACGAAGCGGCGTCGGACCTCGCGAGACGCAACTTCCTCGGCATCGTGTTCTGCATGATGATCGGCACCGCCGCGTTGCCGCATATCCTGACGCGCTATTACACGACGCCTAGCGTCAGGCAGGCCCGCCAATCGGTGTTCTGGTCGCTGTTCTTCATTTTCCTGCTGTACTTCACGGCGCCCGCGCTGGCGGTATTGGCCAAGTATGACGTCTACCACTTCCTGGTCGGTTCAAACTTCTCGGCCTTGCCGGTCTGGGCGGCGAATTGGGCGGCGGTCGATCCGTCGCTGCTATCGATTACCGACCTTAACGGCGACGGCATTGTCCAGCTCGCGGAAATCGTGATCGGCGGCGACATCATCGTGCTGGCGACGCCGGAAATCGCCGGCTTGCCGTATGTGGTATCGGGCCTGGTGGCGGCCGGTGGCCTCGCCGCCGCGCTCTCCACCGCGGACGGGTTGTTGCTGACCATTGCGAACGCCTTGTCGCACGATCTGTATTACAAGATGATCGACCCGCATGCCAGCACCGGCCGTCGCGTGACGATATCGAAAATGTTGCTGGTGGTGGTCGCGCTGGTCGCCGCTTACGTGACGTCGCTGAAGCCCGGCGATATCCTGTTCCTGGTCGGCGCGGCGTTCTCGCTGGCGGCCTCGGCGTTCTTCCCATCGCTGGTGATGGGCATCTTCTGGAAACGCGCCAACAAGTGGGGTGCGATCTCCGGCATGGTGGCCGGGCTGGGGGTTTGTATGTATTACATGTACACGACCTACCCGTTCTTCGGTGGCATTGCCGCAAACCAATGGTTCGGCATGGGTCCGATTTCGGCCGGTGTATTCGGCGTGCCGGTCGGCATCCTGACGATCGCGATCGTGAGCATGATCACACCCGAGCCGTCGAGGGAAGTGCAGGAACTGGTCGAACATGTTCGCTATCCGAACCTGGAAGGCGACATCGACACGCAAGGCACCTGATCACGTCTTGCGGTTAAACAGGACAAGGCCCGCGAAAGCGGGCTTTGTTTTTGCAGGATACTCAATACGCAAGGCTGGTAACGAAGCGGTCCAAGCCCGCACAGGAATTTGTTGAAATTCGAAATATCCACTTTTCGGCGCGCTTGCTGTCGGGCACTTCTCCCTTTGAAAAAGGAGGAAGTACCCTGCATTGAGCGTCACGCGCTGGATTGACTCGAATTTCAACAAGTCCCCAGGTGAGCCTGGCCCAATACCGGTTATATTCCCGGACACATTTGATTTTCAGGAAACGACAATGAAGCTGGATCATTGGCTCTACTTCTATCGCGCACGATTTTTCCTGTTACTGAAACAGGACGACCGGGCGATCATCGACTTCAAAAAAGCGCTTGCCGCCAAGCCGGACTTCGGCCTCGCGGCCAGTTGCCTGGGGCACCTTTATGCCTCGAAAGGCCAGATACACCTGGCCGAACAGAACTTCCTCGAAGCACTGCGAATCAACCCGGACGACTCGGTCGCGCACTTCAACCTGGGATTCGGCTATGAACGCCAAAGACAGTATCCCAAGGCCATTGCGTCCTTTCAATCCGCCGCGACATTGAACCCAAAAAATGACCGCGCCTGGTACGGAATGGGCCTGGCCTACGCGGCGCTGAACCAGCATGAGGCGGCCGCGCAAGCCCTCGAAAAGGCGGCCGAACTGCAGCCGATGAATCCGCACGCCTGGTATAGCCTCGGCATGGCCTACTACACGATGGGCAACAAGCAAAAGGTCAGCGAGATCATCGAGCACCTGAATCGATTCGACCCGAAGATGACCAAACAATTGATACACGAAACCGCAAGCGAGGCCCGGTGATGCTGCAACTCGTCATCATTTTCAA
>JANNGY010000518.1:0-5945 GCA_031404095.1 Betaproteobacteria bacterium
AGCATTGACTCGAGTCCGACGGTGGATTCACTGGGGCTCATGGGTGCCACCGGCAAGGGGTCAGAACGGCGGCAACAGGCGGGAAGCTGGCAGATTCGGCCTCGCCCATCTCATTTTCTGGTCAGATTCTTGACGTCCGAATGCGCGCCGCTGCGGCCTATTTATCGGCCGTACTGACGCTCAAATCAACCAACAATGTGTAACCGGTAAACAAGGGCAGTTTTTGCTGCCACGCCGCGGTGACCACGGTTTCACCGCCTTCCTTGGTGATTTCCAGGTCTTCCGAGGTGATTATCTCGACATAGGCAATGGTCGCGCGCCGGTCAAAACTCTTGCGAATCTCGGCGACCGTACCGGTTCTCACTTCTTCCGACGCCGCCATGGCTTTCATGACCGACTTCACGTTGAAAAGCTGGCTGTACACCGGGAAAAGCTTCAAGCCGAGACCGAGGACGATGACGCAATTGGCAACAACGACCATCAGCATGATAAAACCCATGCCCCGCTGGCGATGCAGATTTTTTTGCAGTGTTTTCATGAGCGTCCTTGAAGCCAACTGGTGTTGCGTGCGGTGAGAACTACTCTATCGATGTTCCGATGCGCTTGAACGAGCCGAAATTCATCCAGATCAACACCGCCTTGCCGACGATGTTCTCTTCCGGGACAAAACCCCAGTACCGGCTATCGTCGCTGTTGTCGCGATTATCGCCCATCATGAAGTAGTGTCCCGCCGGAACGGTGCACGTCATGCCGTCATTATTGTATTCGCAATTGCCGCGATTGGGGAATTGCCGCACGCCGTCAAGACGCACGCCGGGCATGTCCGGATTCACCATGACGGTATGGTCCTTGTCGGCGAATTTCTCGCGGAACGACTCGAATCGCCGGAAACCGAGGCGCTTGTCCACTTCAGTCACCGTCCCCAGGCTCATCGTTTCAATCGACTGGCCATTGATCGTCAGGCGCTTCTGAGTGTAGGCGATCTTGTCGCCGGGAATGGCAACGACACGCTTGATGAAGTCCTTGGTGGGGTCCGGGGGGTAACGGAAAACCATGACATCGCCGCGCTGCGGCGAACCGGTCTCGACGATCTTTTTGTTGATCACCGGCAGGCGCACGCCGTAGGTGAACTTGTTGACGAGGATGAAATCACCCACCTGCAGTGTCGGCAACATCGATTCCGAGGGGATCTTGAACGGTTCGTACAGGAAGGAACGCAGCAGGAAAACGATCAGGATCACCGGGAAAAAGCTGCGCGCCATTTCCACGACGACCGGTTCACCGCCCGCGCCGCGCTTCGCCTTCAGCAACGCGCTGTCGACACCCCAGATCAAGCCGGTGATGGTGGTCGCCAATAACAGGACGGCGGCGAATCCCATGATCTCCTTCAAGGCCAGCATGCCCATCGCGGCGATGAAAAAGACCGGCCAGGCAATTTCCAGCCAGGCGTGCAACGGATGCGGCGCCGCAGATTCACTCGCCGGCGAGTTGCCTGCCGTGACCGCCTTTTTCCCGACGACAAAACTCGCCGCGATAAGGATCCCGCTTGCGCTCAGTGCCAGCCAGCCAATCATTTCCCAATTCATTTATTTGCCGATGCCTTCCCGATAGATCGGCGCGATGATCGTTCTACTCATCGTGCCTGCTGAAAATAATTGCCCGATTGTGCCCTTGCCCGGCCAACGCGGCATCCGCAAAGCGACGGACAGGCGATTTGGCGCCACCAGTGACGATCCTTGTCACCGGCTTTCCACCTGCAATATGGCCAGGAACGCTTCCTGCGGGATCTCGACGTTGCCGACCTGCTTCATGCGTTTCTTGCCGGCTTTCTGCTTCTCCAGCAGCTTGCGTTTGCGCGAGATATCGCCGCCGTAGCATTTTGCCAGCACGTTCTTGCGCATCGCCTTGATATTTTCGCGCGCGATGATGTTGGCGCCGATGGCCGCCTGAACCGCCACGTCGACCATCTGACGGGGAATGAGTTCGCGCATTTTCGCGGCCAGGTCGCGGCCCCGATACTGACTGTTGGCGCGGTGCACGATCAATGACAACGCATCGACTTTTTCGCCGTTGATCAAGATGTCTAGCTTGACCAGGTCCGAGGCCCGATATTCCTTGAACTCGTAATCCAGCGATGCATAGCCGCGCGAAGACGATTTCAGTTTGTCGAAGAAATCCATCACCACTTCGTTCATCGGCATTTCATACTTGAGGATGACCTGCCGGCCGTGGTATTCCATATCAATTTGCTGGCCGCGTTTCTGGTTGCAAAGCGTCATCACTGTGCCCACGTATTCCTGCGGCATGAGCATGGTGGCGGTAATGATCGGCTCGCGAATCTCTTCTATTTTTGACAGCTCCGGCAGTCGCGACGGATTTTCGATCTCGACGACTTCGCCGCCCTTGAGCATGACCTGGTAGATCACGGTCGGTGCGGTCGTGATCAGTTCCTGGTCGAACTCGCGCTCCAGGCGTTCCTGCACGATTTCCATGTGCAGCAGGCCGAGAAATCCGCAACGGAATCCAAAACCCAGCGCCTGTGACGTTTCCGGTTCGAAACGCAGCGAGGAATCGTTCAACTGCAACTTGGTCAGCGCGTCGCGCAGCGAATCGTACTGGTTGGACTCGATCGGATAAAGGCCCGCAAAAACCTGCGGTTTGATTTCCTTGAATCCGGGCAGCGGAGCGGCCGCGGGCCGGTCAACCAGGGTAACGGTATCACCCACTTTGGCATCCTTCAGTTCCTTGATGCCGGAAATGATGAAACCCACGCCACCCGCGGAAAGCTCTGTTCGCACTTGCGACCGGGGCGTGAATACGCCGACCTGCTCCACCAGGTGCTGGGCGCCGGTCGCCATGAGAAGGATCCGGTCCTTCGGCCTGACCACGCCGTCGACAACCCTAACCAGCATGACGACACCGACATAATTGTCAAACCACGAGTCGATGATCAGCGCCTTGAGCGGGGCCTCGGTGCTGCCTTTTGGCGGGGGCACCTTGGCAATGACCGTCTCGATCACATCATCGATTCCGAATCCCGTTTTGGCGCTGCACTGCACCGCATCGGTGGCGGAAATGCCGATGATGTCTTCAATTTCTTCAATCACTCGGGCCGGATCGGCACTGGGAAGATCGATCTTGTTCAGCACCGGCGTGACTTCGACACCGAGGTCCGTGGCGGTATAGCAGTTCGCAACCGTCTGCGCCTCAACTCCCTGCGAAGCATCTACCACCAGCAAGGCGCCCTCGCAGGCGGAAAGCGAACGCGACACCTCATAGGAAAAATCGACGTGGCCGGGCGTGTCGATCAAGTTCAGGTCATAGGTCTTGCCATCCCTGGCCAGGTATTTCAGCGCGGCCGTCTGGGCCTTGATGGTAATGCCGCGTTCGCGCTCCAGGTCCATCGAATCGAGTACCTGTGATTCCATTTCGCGCGATGATAGTCCGCCGCAGCGTTCGATGATGCGATCGGCCAGTGTCGATTTACCGTGGTCAATATGCGCGATGATGGAAAAATTACGTATGTGATTCATGTATTTACAAGTAATCCTGCTTTTGGGACCGGCAAAAACAAGGGCACTTGGCGTGCCCTTGTTTGAAGTTCTGTACAGCCAGCTATTTTACGGCAAGAGCGGCAATTTCGCGAGGATAATCTTGACCTTACGGCAATTTACGCGGCATCAACGCGCCAACGTGGGCGACAGCGCTGCGCCCCAGCGCGCCCAGGTTGTAGCCGCCTTCGAGGGCGGAAACAATTCGCCCCTCGGCGAACTTGTCGGCGATTTCCCGGATCCGTGTGGTAATCCAGACGTAATCGTCCTCGTGCAGTTCCAGATAGCCCAGCGGGTCTTCGGCGTGGGCATCAAAGCCGGCGGATACGATGACCAGTTCCGGCTGGAAGCGTTCCAGCGCCGGAAACCATGTGCCCTCAATCGCCGCGCGAAACTTTGCCCCACCGGTTCGCGCGGGCAACGGCGTCGGGATGATGTGCGAATTGCCGGAATCTGCACCGGTCCCGGGATAGTAAGGATGCTGAAAACTGGAACAGAGCATCACCCGTTCGTCCTCGTGGAAAATGTCCTCGGACCCGTTGCCGTGGTGTACATCGAAATCCAGGATCGCCACGCGCGCCAGTTGATGCGCCGTCAGCGCATGAACCGCACCGACCGCCACGTTGTTGAAAATGCAGAAACCCATCGGCCGATCATGCGTCGCATGGTGTCCGCACGGACGGACAGCGCAAAACGCATTGTCGGCCTCGCCTGCCATGACCAAATCGACGCCCTTCACCACCGCGCCGGCGGCGCGGCAGGCGGCGGACAGTGAGTATGGGTTCATTGAAGTGTCGGGGTCGAGATAGGCATAGCCGTGTCCGGGGGCTGCGGCAAAAACCGCATCGATATAGTCAGCCGCGTGGGCACCGGCGAGTTGCTCGCGTGTCGCCAGCGGCGCCTCGACCGGCGCCAATCGCGGCATCAGGCCCGATGCGGTGAAGGCGTCATAGACGGCTTGGAGGCGCGCGGGGCATTCCGGGTGCTGCGGGCCCATTTCATGTTTCAGGCAATCGGGATGGGTAATAAAGGCGGTGGTCATGGAATTTCCGGGCGGGCGGGGAAACAATCGTTGCGCAAGCCTGTCACAGTCGGGACGGCGGTGCAATGTTGCATCCAGTGAAAACCAGCCAGCGTAGAATCTAGGAGCCTGTTGAAACTCTCTTGGGGTCCCCAAGAGAGTTTCAACAAGGACCTATAAATTCAGCCGATCCTATCACCGACATGCTTTTTGAGAAAACCGAACAACTCGTGCACAACCCGCTCGCCAGCGTCCTGACGCAGGCCGGCAAAATTATCCTCGGCAAGGACCAGCAGATCCGCATGGCGATGTGCTGCATCCTGGCGCGTGGCCATTTGCTGATCGAGGACGTGCCGGGTGTTGGCAAGACCACCCTGTCCCATGTCATTGCCAGCCTGCTGGGATTGCACTACCAGCGCATCCAGTTCACCAGTGACCTGCTGCCCGCCGATATCGTCGGCGTATCCATTTTCGATCGCGAGTCCAGCACCTTCCGGTTCCACGCGGGCCCGGTCTTTTCCCAGGTCATCCTCGCCGACGAAATAAACCGCGCTTCGCCCAAGGCGCAAAGTGCATTGCTCGAGGCGATGGAAGAACACCAGGTCACAGCAGACGGCAAGACGATGAAGCTGCCCGAGCCGTTTTTTGTCATCGCCACGCAGAATCCCTCGCACCAGGTCGGCACCTTCCCGCTGCCGGAATCGCAGCTCGATCGCTTCCTGATGCGCATCCGCCTCGGTTATCCCGACCAGGCGGGAGAGCGCGCGCTGTTGAAGGGCGAGGACCGCCGCGAACTGATTGCAAAAATAACGCCCGCCATGACGGTTGAAGACCTGCTTTCCTTGCAAAAAGACGTCGCCACTATTTTTGCCTCCGATGCGTTGATCGACTATGTGCAGGCGCTGGTGAATTTCACCCGCGATTCAGCGCGCTTCGACATGGGACTGTCGCCCCGCGCCGGCCTGGCTATCCTGCGCGCCGCGCAATCCTGGGCGCTGATGGCGGGGCGCCGCCAGGTCTTGCCGGAGGACGTGCAAACCATTATTCCCGCGGTGGTCGGCCATCGCCTGCGCCCGGTGGCGAGCGGCGAGGCAAAGATCCTCGATCCAGCGCTGGAACTGATTCGTGCCGTCGCGATTCCCTGATGACGCGCGGTGGCCTCGATCCTCGGTGCCGCTTGGGTAAAATCGATTAGCCACAGATGAACACAGATGAACACAGATATTTCTGGACCTGTCAAATGCCTTTGACTTATCTGTGTTCATCTGTGTTCATCTGTGGCTAATCGATTTTACCCAAGCGGCACCGAGGATCGAGGCCACTGCGCGTCATCAGGGAATCGCGACGGCACGAATCAGTTCCAGCGCCGGATC
>JANNGY010000519.1:0-3382 GCA_031404095.1 Betaproteobacteria bacterium
GGGGCAGACAGGCATGAAGCGGCTTTTGGGGTTGACGATTGATGCCCGCCATGGCGTCCGCCATAACCCGCCATCGATCCTCGCGACCATCGCCATGATGGCGCTGCTGGCCGGCACGGCGGGCAGCCTGCTGGCCGCCACGCCGGATCCGGCCAAGGTTACCGATGACCAACTGTACAGTTACATCGGCAAGGACCCTTTGCCCGCCGGTACGCTCGCGTGGCAAGTCCTGCGCCAGGTAAAGCTGGTTGAGGAAAAAAAGGCCGGCAAGACGACCCTGCGCCCCGAGTTCAGCGCCCAACTTCGCGAACTCGATAAACAGCAAGTGAAGGTATATGGTTTCGTGCTGCCGCTTTCGACCACCGCCAAACAGAAGCATTTCCTGATTTCCCCGTTGCCCAGCCATTGTCCGTTCTGTATTTCGCAAGGGCCGGATTCGATGATTGAAGTGGTGGCGCGGATTCCCGTGGAATTTTCCCAATGGGATCCCATTATCGTCTCGGGACGCCTGGAACTGGTGAACGATTCATCCCTGTACTATCGGCTGACCGACGCCGAATCGGTCAAGAACTGACAGGCCCCGACATGGCGATACCGATCTCCGGCAAACCGGGACTGGCTCCCAAATCTGCAGCCGCGGCTGCTTCGCCGGCCGGCGCCGCCGCTGCCACGAAAGCCGCCATGATGTCTTCCGGCGGTTTTTCCAGCGAGCAGTTATCGCCGGATTCAAACAGCTTCCCACCGTTATATGAAGCCGCGATCCTCTATGCGGCGGATTGCTATGAAGCGGCACAGGAAGCCCTCAAGGATCACTTGAAAACAAAGGACGGCAAGGACAGTATCCGCACCTGGTTGATGCTTTTCGATTTGTACCAGCTCACCCACAATCGCAAGGAATTCGACGCGCTGTCGATGCTGTTCACGGTAAAGTTCGAGCGCTCGCCGCCGGTGTGGGCCGAATCGGCCGAGAACACCGATCCGAGGCGCAAGGAAAAGCGTGAGCGCAAGGACTTCTATGCCTTGACACCGGCCGCCGATGGCGCGCTGCTCGCGGAGATCGACAAGTTCGAGGCCTTCGCCACCGAGATGGGCAGTTGCCGCGTTGGCCTCGAAAAGGTCACCGCCATGTTATCCGAGGAAGCCGAACTTTTTTCCATCGTGTTTCAGCGCTTGCGGCGCTCGAAATTCCCCATCTGGTTTAACGGCTTCGATGCCTTCACTGCCCTGCTCAAGAAGAGCATCAACGAAGGCGCCGGGCAGCCGCTGGCGAGCGTCCTGGGTTATTGGTCCCTGCTGTTCGAGCTCTTTATCCTCGACGGCAAGCTGGATGAGTATGAAGAGCTCGGCCTCGAATATGCCGTCGCCTTCGAAATGTCGCCGCCGCCTTGGGAAGTCGTCATGCGGCCGACTGGTCCGGATGGGTCGGTCCCGGCGCCGGCCGGCACACCGGCGGTGTCGGGAAGCCTGGGCGGCTTTCCGCTGAAAGGCGTGATCAGCGCCAGCAGCAAGGACATGCTGCAACAGTTGTCCATCTTCGCCTCTTCGAAGCAGGAAGTGCTGGTTGACATGAGCAACCTGATGCGCATCGACTTTGCCGTCGCCGGCCAGTTTTTCGAAGCGATCCGTGCTATCCACCTCGGCCAGAAGCGCGTCATCCTGTCGAACCTGAACGAATTGACCGCGGCCTTGCTGGAGGTGTTCGGCATGACCAAGCATGCGATCCTGATGCGCAAGAAAGCCGCATAGGAGATACGAAGGGAATGCGCGGCCGATCAACCGCGCGAGCCTCACTCTGAATTTTCCGCTTGCTTTCGATTCATTCTTCCCCACCTGTTTTCAAACATCTTCCCGCACCCTCATGGAACCCGAACAATTTCACGGCACCACCATCCTGTCGGTACGCCGCGGCGACCAAGTCGCCATGGGTGGCGACGGCCAGGTCACGCTCGGCAATATCATCGTCAAGGCGACCGCGCGCAAGATCCGGCGCCTGCACAAGGACCAGGTGCTGGCCGGGTTTGCGGGCGCGACGGCGGATGCCTTCACGCTGTTCGAACGCTTCGAGGCCAAACTCGACAAGCACCAGGGCCACCTGATGCGTTCCGCGATCGAACTCGCCAAGGACTGGCGAACCGACCGCATCCTGCGCCGCCTGGAAGCGATGCTGACCGTCGCCGACCGCACCAGCTCGCTGATCATCACCGGCACCGGCGACGTGCTCGAGCCGGAGCTGGGCCTGCTGGCGATCGGCTCCGGCGGTGCCTACGCCCAGGCCGCCGCGCAGGCGCTGCTGCAAAACACCGACCTGGCCCCCGCCGACATCGTCAAGAAAGCCCTGAGCATCGCCGGCGATATCTGCATCTATACCAACCAGAATCACACGATTGAGATCCTTGAATAATGATGAAGGCGTGGGGAGAAAGCCGCCACACCAGCCACCCTGCGTTTAGAGAGTTCCATCAAATTCCCGTCCCCGCGCAGGCGGGGATCCAAGCTCGTTCCGCTCGCAAAACGACACTTGGGCCCCCGCCTGCGCGGGGGAAGGATAATTTGCGACGCATTCCGCGAATTTGATTGCCACATCAACAAAATGATGACCCCCAAAGAAATAGTCTCCGAACTCGACAAGCACATCGTCGGCCAGGCTGCCGCCAAGCGTGCGGTGGCGATCGCGCTGCGCAATCGCTGGCGGCGCGCGCAGGTGCCCGAACCGCTGCGTAACGAGATCACGCCGAAGAACATCCTGATGATCGGCCCGACCGGGGTCGGCAAAACCGAGATCGCGCGCCGCCTCGCGCGCCTCGCCGATGCGCCGTTCATCAAGGTGGAGGCCACCAAGTTCACCGAGGTGGGCTACGTCGGCCGCGACGTGGATTCGATCATCCGCGATCTCGCGGAGATCGCCATCAAGCAGGCACGTGAGCAGGAGGCACAGAAAGTTCGCCACCTTGCCCACGACAACGCCGAGGAACGCGTGCTCGACGTTCTGCTGCCGCAGGCGCGCAACTTTGATTTTTATGGCAAGGCGGATGCGGAAAATACCGACGAGAACAGCACCCGCCAGAAGTTTCGAAAGATGCTGCGGGAGAACAAACTCGACGATCGCGAGATTGAAATTGAAGTCGCCGCCATGCCTGCGTCGATGGAAATTTTCGGCCCGCCCGGCATGGAGGAACTGACCCAGCAGATCCAGGGCATGTTCCACAACATGGGACAAACCCGCAAGAAAACCCGCAAGCTCACTGTCAAGGAAGCGCTCAAGCTGCTGATCGACGAGGAGGCGATGAAGCTGGTCAATGACGAGGAGACCAAGATCGCCGCGATCCAGAATGTTGAACAGAACGGCATCGTGTTCATCGACGAGATCGACAAGATCGCGAGC
>JANNGY010000520.1:0-4754 GCA_031404095.1 Betaproteobacteria bacterium
GATCAGGCGACGCTGGTGGAATGCCTTCATCTTATCCGATGTGACATGGTGCGCCGGCATGTTGCGGCGCACCATGAATCGTCTGCGGGTCATTGCAGGGTGCCATTGAACTGGCTGTTCAATTGCGTGGTGGACTGGTTGATACGGGCCTCCCTGCGTTCTTCGCGGCTCGGCTCCCGCGGAATGCCGTCCGGCCCGTAGTTGGCGCACAGGCCGATCAGGCACAAGGCCAATCGGGCCTTTTCCCGTGGCGTCATGGGCCGGTCCTTGTCGAGGCGCTCGCGGAACTTGACGATCGGTGATTTGCCCGGTCCGGCATAGTCTTCGGGATCCACCTGTCCGTAAATGAAAATTTCATCCAGGCGAGTCACTGCGTCCACCCGCACCTTGTCCGCTTCTGAAAATCGTTGCGGTGTCGCGTTCACCAGTTGTTTCGGAAGTTTCTTCGCAGCGGACTGCCCCGGAGTATCCAGTGGATCGGCCGCGACCGAAAGCGCAGCCACGTCATTTGATGGACCGGCCGCAGCAACTTGCGCGACCGCTGGCCATGAAAACACCAACAGTGCGCAAGTCAATCCAGCCTTCACGCGCTACAGCACTTCTGCCGCGTGGTCAGCGAGTCGCGAACGCTCGCCGCGCTGCAAAGTGATGTGGCCGGAATGCGCCCAGCCTTTGAAGCGGTCAACCACATAGGTCAGCCCGGAAGACCCCTCGGTAAGGTACGGCGTGTCGATCTGCGCAATGTTGCCGAGGCATACGACCTTGGTGCCCGGTCCCGCGCGGGTTATCAGGGTCTTCATCTGCTTGGGCGTCAAATTCTGGGCCTCATCGATGATCAGGAACTTGTTAAGAAACGTGCGGCCGCGCATGAAATTGAGCGACTTCACCTTGATGCGCGAACGGATCAGGTCGCGCGTTGCCGCACGTCCCCAGTCACCGGCTTCGTCGTCGGTCGCATTGAGCACGTCAAGATTATCTTCCAGCGCGCCCATCCACGGATTCATTTTCTCTTCTTCGGTACCCGGCAGGAAACCGATGTCTTCGCCGACCGGCACCGTCACCCGGGTGATGATGATTTCCGAATAGACCTTGAATTCGAGCGTTTGCATGAGTGCGGAGGCGAGCGTGAGCAAGGTCTTGCCGGTGCCGGCCTGTCCCAGCAGCGTGACGAAATCGACCTCCGGATCCATCAGCACGTTGAGTGCGAAATTCTGCTCGCGGTTGCGCGCCACGATGCCCCAGATGTTGTTCTTCTGGTGGGTGTAATCCTTGAGCGTCTTGAGAACCGCGGTCTTGCCTTCCTGTGCCGTGACCAGCGCATAAAAGGGCTTGTCGTCATCCTGGTAGACGAATTCGTTCAGGCTCAACGACGATACCAGCGGGCCTTTGATGCGGTAAAGCGTGCGGCCGTGCTCCTGCCAGGACTCGATATCCTTGCCATGCCTGTCCCAGAAGTCACGCGGCAATTCGCGCATACCGGTGAAAAGAAGATCGGTGTCTTCCAGTACCTTGTCGTTGAAGTAATCCTCGGCCGCCACGCCGATGGCGCGCGCCTTGATGCGCATGTTGATGTCCTTGGACACCAGCACCACGCTGCGCTTGTGGTTGTGATGTTGCAGGTCAAGCGCGACCGCGAGAATCTGGTTGTCGGCCTTGCCGCTGTCAGGAAGGGCCGACGGAAAATCGAGCGTCACCGGGCGGGTCTGCAGCAGCAGCTTGCCGCTTGCTTCCCTGGTGCCGAAGCCGGCGAGGGGCACGCCGTTTTCGATATCGCTTTCAGTACTGGAAACGATGTCGTCCAGGAAACGGCTCGCCTGGCGCGCATTGCGGGCGACCTCGGTCATCCCCTTCTTGTTGTTGTCCAGTTCCTCCAACGTGATCATCGGCAGGTAGACATCGTGTTCCTCAAAGCGGAACAGCGAAGTCGGGTCATGCATCAGCACATTGGTGTCGAGCACAAACAGTTTGGTGCTCGCCCTGGGGGCGGAGGTTTTGGTATTCGCGGGTCTGGGGGCCAAGTGGTTTCCTCTCGTTATTACTGCTGATTCTGCCGAGTCAAAAGTGAAAAACCCTCTTGCGGCTGTTCGCCTCAAGAGGGTTCATCGGAGAAAATGGACTCAATTCGTTTGCGTGCCGTGCTGTAAATGAATTATGACATGGATTTTGCGGCGTTCAATACTTCCTGGGCATGGCCATCGACCTTGACGCCGCGCCACTCTTTGGCGACCTCGCCGTTGCGGCCGATGATGAATGTGGAGCGCTGAATACCGGTCACTTTCTTGCCATACATGTTCTTCTCCTTGATGACATCAAACAGCTTGCACATGGTCTCGTCGTGGTCGGACAGAAGATCGAACGGAAAATTCATTTTCGCCTTGAATTTCTCGTGGCTGGCGAGGGAATCACGCGATACACCAAACACCGTAAAGCCGGCCTGGGTGAACTCCTTGTGCAGATCGCGAAACTGCTCACCCTCGACGGTGCAGCCAGGGGTATCGTCCTTCGGATAGAAATAGATCACATAGGGATGGCCCCTGAATGCCGCGCTTGCAAAACGCTGGTTGCCGGTGGCAGCCACTTCAAAATCGGGGATTATTTTTCCGGACATGGCGAACGGCTCCTGTAACGGCAATGGGTGACGGGAACGGCACTAGCAGCCTGTCGGACTTAAGGGAAATCGGCTGCAAAATGACCCGGCCGGTGCATAATTTCCCACTTTCCATCGCCAATGGAACAACCATTGGCTTGAAAAGCGTGAAATTCTGTCCTCGCCCAGCTCATTTTTCGCTTCGATTCCTTAAGTCC
Source organism: Betaproteobacteria bacterium (assembly GCA_031404095.1). Taxonomy (GTDB): domain Bacteria; phylum Pseudomonadota; class Gammaproteobacteria; order Burkholderiales; family Usitatibacteraceae; genus UKL13-2. The sequence goes on from JANNGY010000520.1 coordinate 2,806, forward strand.
GACAGGCTGCTAGAATCTCGGGCTATGCGGCTTTTCGTTGCATCGGCAGGAATGCCTCGCCTTGCATCAACAAGTGCCCGCTTCGGCCTGGAACGGTGCCTGAGATGGCCTCATGGTACGGCAAATGCGCGCGGTCCAGATTCCGATACACCGTCTCCGTCGGCACCAGTTCATATCCCTGATCCTTCCAGGCTGACAACAAGCCATCGAAGATTGGCAACAGGCGCATTCCCTCGAGTTCGGCGTGCAACGTGAAGACATGCGCGGCCATGGGTAACTGAACAGGCTGGACCGGCGGTGTGGTTGAGGTCAATTTCAGCAGATGCTCGTGCACGTTGGCTTCGGTGCAGCCGCTGAGCCCGATCAGTTCGTCGAGCGTGGGAAGGGTAGTCGGGATTTGCGGACAGTCGATGATCTCGGCATTGACCACCGGAAAATGCGGCGTTGCCCCCGGCAGCATGGCGCGGCCGTCGCTGCAATAGTCAAACCCCATTTCCTGGGTGAGGCGCAATGCGTGCCGGGACATCTGCCAGCCTGCGGCGCCATGAGTGCGCGCCGGTGACTTGAAGATGTCGGTAAAGCGGTTTTGCGCCTGCTCCATTTGCCGCCGTGTCCACGCGGCATCGGCGTCACCGACGCCATCCTGCCACTTGACGTGATCCCAAGTATGAATGCCCACTTCAAAACCCTCGTCCCGCGTTCTCCTGAGGAAATCGCCGCATCGCTTGCCAATGTCCGGTCCCGGTAGCAGCGTGCCGTAGAGAAGCGTTGGCAGGCCGTAGTGCGAAACCACCGAGGTCCGCTTGACCTTGCCGAGAAAGCCCTTGCGGAACACGCGCTTGATCGCGCGGCCGGTGTGATCGGGGCCGACGCTGAACAGGAACGTGGCGCCGGCCTGGTGTTTTTTCAACAGGTCGGTCAATGCCGGAACACCCAGCCGGGTTCCCTTCAGTGTGTCTACGTCAATCTTGAGCGCGAGGTACTTTTTCATGATGCTTTTTTTGGATTAGCTTGCATTATGCCGCAGCCCGGGCGGGAAGTTTGATTGCGTTTTTAGCGCTAAATCACTGAAAATTTTGAAGTTTTCTAGGGGAAATCCGTCCGCCATGGTAAAATTACAGGTTAATCGCAACTGTCCCGCGTCTGTTCCATTTCTGCCCCTACATTTGAAAGCTTTACATGCCTCGCGCCTTAAGAAATATCGCCATCATTGCCCACGTTGACCACGGCAAGACCACGCTGGTCGACAAACTCCTGCACCAGGCCGGCTCCTTCGCCGCGCACCAGCATATCGCTGAACGGGTAATGGATTCCAACGATCTCGAAAAGGAACGCGGCATTACCATCCTCGCCAAGAATACGGCCATCGATTACGACGGTGTGCACATCAATATTGTCGATACCCCCGGCCACGCTGATTTCGGCGGCGAGGTGGAGCGCGTGCTGTCGATGGTCGATAGCGTGCTGTTGCTGGTGGATGCGGTGGAAGGCCCGATGCCGCAAACGCGGTTTGTGACAAAAAAAGCGCTGGCACTGGGATTGCGCCCCATTGTCGTGGTGAACAAGATCGACCGCGAAGGCGCGCGCCCGGATTGGGTGGTCAATCACACTTTTGAACTGATGGACAAGCTGGGCGCGACCGAAGAACAACTTGATTTTCCGATCGTCTATGCCTCGGCGTTGAACGGCTGGGCGACCATGGACTGGAAACAGCCGGCCACCGACATGCGAGCGCTGCTCGACACCATCTTGACGCATGTTCCGGCGCCTTTTGCAGAATCGGAAGGTTCGCTGCAACTGCAGATTTCAGCCCTGGATTATTCCAGTTACGTCGGGCGCATCGGTTGTTTGGCAACTGCTGGGCCGCAGGACGCCTACTTCGGCGGGGGATTCTTTCGAGGCTTGGTTTTCGGGGATGATGGCGCGCCGGTGGCGGACCAGTCCAACAC
>JANNGY010000521.1:0-4002 GCA_031404095.1 Betaproteobacteria bacterium
AAGTCAATGCTTAAGTGGCTGCAGCCGTTACTGTCCCGGGAGGGCGGCGGCAGTCATCGGCCGCCAGCCCCTCGGGCAACAGCACGACAGCGGCGATGATGATTCCCACCAGCGCTTTCGGCGCGCCGGCCGTTGTCACGATCGATTCGATGCCCGGCGCCAGCAGCTTGGAGAGCAACACCACGGCCACCAGGCAGGCCATCAGCAGCAACATGCTGATGATGGCAATTTTCGTCGATGGCGGGGCGGCGTGCACCGCCTCATCGCCAACGGCCCCGGGCGGCAAGAAGTAATCGCGGTGGCGTACGGTCTGTACAAACACGAAGGTGCCGTAAAGCACCACCGACACCAGGGCAATGAACAGCAATTGTCCGGCACTGTAGTAAGGACCGACCACGGTCGAGGTGTAGTTGGGCAGCACCAGCGCCAACACGGCAATGGCCGCGAGCGGCGCCAACGTGGCGCTGACGCCGGCCAGTCCGAATGACTGCTCACCGAATCGCGCGCCGCCCAGCAACAGGCAAATGCCGACAATCCCGGTGAGGATGATCATGACCGCGGCAAACACGGTATCCCGGGCAAGCGTCGCGGTGTCGGGCCCGCCCGCCAGCATCAGCGAGACGATCAGCGCGACCTCGATGATGGTGACCGCCAGGGCCAGCACCAGGGTACCGAATGGCTCACCGACACGGTGGGCGACGACCTCGGCGTGGTGCACCGCGGCGAGCACACCGCCGAGCAATCCGGCGACTTCCAGCGCAATGTAAACGCCGCCGCCGAGGCCCACGCCGAGGCCGTAGGCGATCAATACCAGCCATGCAACGCAAGGCGACCGGCACATGGAAAAAGTAACCAATAACCAGACCGGCGATCAGCCAGCCCGTCACCGGTCCAAAACCCACACACTTGAACTTGAACTTACCGATCCAGTAGCCCATGCCAATGGCGAGGAACACACCGATTTCGGCGTGCTTGGTAAAGTACGGGGTCAACCAGTCCATGGCGTGCCTCGGTGAGTGTCGGTGGAGTGTTCGTGACGTTTTCAGAGCGGCGACACGATCACCGTTTACCGAAACATTCTCCGGTCACGGCGGGATTGTGGTCAAGGTGGCACCTGTCATTTAGGTAAGCCTAAATACACCCCTTCGTCCCGGCGCCCCAAATGAACTGCCGTTGGTCGCAACCGGGACCCAACGCGATCCAGGTTCTCGAAAAAAAACGTATCAGGGTTGATTGCGCGGGTGCCCGCTTGTTTGCGCATCCGGCATTGCGCGGCATGCTACGCTAATTGTTCCCCTTCCCGACGAAGCGACGATCATGCCAATCACACCCTTTGTCCCCTACATTTGCGATGCAGATATCAATAACCGGAAAGTGCCCGCCGACCTCGTCGCGGCAATCCGCGCGCGCCGCGCCGGCGGCAAGCTGCTAAACCTGGACCGCATGCTGCTGCACAGCCCGCCGATCGCGCGCGGCTGGAATATTTACATGGGTTCGATCCGTCGCGACCTTAAGGTGGCGCCGATCCTGCGCGAACTCGCCATCTGCGCCATCGCACGCTTGAATCGCGCGGAGTACGAAATGTTTCAGCACGCACCGGAATTTCTGGCGGCCGGCGGCACCGAGGCGCAACTCTCTGCACTGGACACAATCGATTCAGCGCACCTCAACACCGCCGTCTTCGACCGCGCCGAAATCGCGACGCTGGCGCTCGCCCGCGAGATGTCGCTGAATATCGACGTCAGCCCGGCCACGCGCGAAGAGATTCGCGCCCTGCTGCCTGGTGAGCAAGTGGTCGAACTCGTCGGTGTCATCGCCGCTTACAACATGGTGTCGCGTTTTCTCGTGGCGCTGGGTATCGATGCCACCGGCGAAGGCTGAAGCTGGAAATGATGCGCTGATCCAGCCGCCGGCCCCGACCGTGCTGCCCTTCATCACCTTGGCCGGGCGCACAATTCCTGGCGTCAATCGGTGGCTTGTCTGGCAGCCTCGCTCTCGGGCAGCGGCCGATCCAGCCAGTAGCGTTGCCGCTCTTCTCGAAAACCACTCACCTCCGGCCCACGGCCGGCGACAAACTTGAGCGTGATGGCGCCGAGGTAGTCTGTGCGAAAGACCGGAATCCTTCTCGCCGCATATCGCTCCATCACGGCAGCGTTTGGGTGACGGAACCGGCTTCGATAGCCAACAGGTACCAGCGCCATCACCGGCGCCACCGCGTCGATGAAGGCGTCGGTGGAAGAAGTACGGCTGCCGTGATGCGGCACCACCAGCACGTCAGATTTCAATATCGCGGCATCCGTCCGATGGCGCGCCAGCAGTTGCGTTTCCGACAGCTTCTCGATGTCGCCCGTCATCAGGATGGTCCCGCCCGGCGCGGTGATCTTGAGCGTGCAACTCAAGTTGTTGGACTTGATGCCGGGCACGTCATAGGCCTCGATTGCCGGGTGAATGATCAGAAAATCGACGCCGTCCCAGTGCCACGTGTCACCGGCGGCGCAGCGGCTGATCGCAGCAGCGCCCGCCAGTCCTTCGCTGGCGGCGTCCATCGAGGTCAATACCCGCCCGGGACGGCGTGCATCGATCACCGAGCGCGCGCCGCCGCTGTGGTCGTCATCGGCATGCGTAATGATGAGCGCATCAAGTTCGCGAATGCCTTCGCCGCGAAGGAACGGCACGACAATACGGCTGCCTGAATCGGCCTCAGGATTCCAGCGCGGGCCGGTGTCATACACCAGGCTGTGATGCGCGGTTCGCACCACCGTGGCCAGCCCCTGCCCGACATCGAGCAGTTGCACCCACAGCTCTCCCTCGCGCGGACCCGGCGGCAGCACCAGGAACAACGGCAACACCATGACCGCGCCGACCGCGCGCGCCGGTGCGCCGCGCGGCGCGAACAGCCACGCTATTCCCAGCAACGCCAGCGTCGCGGCCCACCATGGCGGTGCGTGCGATTGCCAGACGGCATTCGGCAATTCGGCCAGCCACGCCAGGGGTAAATAACAAATCTCCATCACCCGATGCGCGAGATGCAGGGGCCAGTCCATCGCCAGTAGTTGTCCGCCGAGCGCGCCGGCCAGTGTCACCGGCACCACCACCAGGCTCACCACCGGAATCGCAAACGCGTTCGCGATGGGCGAAATCATCGACACTTCCTGGAACAGAGCCAGCGTCATGGGCAGCAGCCCGAATGTGACGGCCAGCTGGGTCCTCACGGCGGCCGACAACGCGGTCGGCGCGCCGGTCCGTTTGGCCGTGACATAAAAAATCATGGCGACCGCGCCGAACGACAACCAGAAGCCCGGCGCCAGCACCGCCCAGGGATCGATCAACACCACCGCGAGCAGGGCCCACGCCAAAATGCGCGAGCCGGACACGCCGCGACCGAACCAGAGCGCTATCGCAATCGCCGCCAGCATAAAAAAGGTGCGCTGCGTCGGCACCGAAAACCCGGCGACCAGCGCATAACACAATGCGGTCCCGGCGCCGGCAAGTGCTGCGGCGCGCTGCGCGGGCAGGCGCAAAGCCAGCGCCGGCAGCCGTGCCCACAGGCGAAATGCCAGCCAGTAGATGAGACTCGCCACCATGGTGATATGCAGGCCCGAGATCGACATCAGGTGCCCGGTGCCGGTGCGCCAGAATACCTTCCATTGGTCCGGCGGAATGGCGCTCTGTTCGCCGATAGCCAGCGCCACCAGCACACCGGCGTAAGGTTGATCGGCCATAGCGGCCTGCATCTGGTCGCGCAGCGCCAGGCGCATGCGATCGATGGCATACATGAAACGGCTTGCGCCGACCGCTTGTTTTTCATTGGTTCCATTGGCGCGGACATAGCCGGTCGCGCGGATATTTCGCTCAAGTGCCCATGCTTCAAAATCGAAACCGTGCGGATTGATCGTGCCGTGCGGGCGGCGCAGTCGAATTGTAAATTGCCAGCGATCGCCGGACGCCAGCCGCGCGTGCGGCACGAGTTCATCCTCGGCGCGCCTGCCTTCCGCATACCAG
>JANNGY010000522.1:0-9357 GCA_031404095.1 Betaproteobacteria bacterium
CCTCGAAGCATCGAAGGGCCTGGAAGTCATCGAACTCGGCTGCCCTGCCATTCACGACACGGTTGCCGATCACGCGCTCACGTTACCGACTTCCCGCCGCCAGCCTGATCGCCTGTTCGGCGGGCAGCGCTTCGTGCGGCACATCGCCGCCAGCGCGGAATGGAACGCGTGGCGCATCGGCGGTTCCACGCCATCCGGCTTTGAGGCGTGCGACGCGGGCATGGCGGTCGCGACGGCGGGGCTTGCGGACGTTCAGGTCATCAGAACCTTGCCAGCTCCCCGGCAAGAGGTTGCCCGGCTATCGCACGCGGGCGAATTGCTGTTCCTGTTTTTGCTTGAAGGCTCGCTCGAACTCGACGGCGATGCCGCCAACGCCGCCGACGCGCGCAGGCAGCATCGGCTTCACGAGGGCGACAGCTGCGTGATCCCGGCCGGAGCGGTGTTTTCGTTGCGCGCCGGCGAGAGCCTCTGCATGCTCAAGGTGACGATGTGAAAATGGCGGGAATCGGCCGGGGATCGAGGGCCTTCACTTGGCCGCTCGGTCTGATCGCACTGACTTCCAGCATGTCCTGAACCCACCGATATCCACTTCCGCTCATACTTATTTTCTCACCGCAGCCATCTCCTCAAAGGAACAACATGACCATTTCCCCGATCTCACTTTACGCCGCCTCGATTCCCGTTTTCAAACAGATGCTCAACAGCATGAGCGCCGTGCTGGGCAAGGCGGACGCCCACGCCACGGCGAAAAATATCGATGCCGATGCGCTGTTGCAGGCGCGCCTCTATCCCGACATGTTCCCGCTGGTTCGCCAGGTGCAGATCGCAGCCGAGTTCGCCCGTGGCGTCTCGGCGCGGCTGGCAGGGGTGGAGGTCCCCAAGTTTGACGGCGAGGAAAAGTCCTTCGCCGACCTGCGGGCGATGATCGCGAAGTCCGTGGCATTTATCGATGGCCTGGCGGCCGGGCAAATCGATGGTCAGGAAGGCCGCGAGATCATCCTGCGCCCCGGCACGCCGAAGGAAAAGAAGTTTACCGGCCTGGCGTACCTGCTGAACTACGCCCTGCCGCAGTTCTTTTTTCACGTCACCACCACCTACGCGATCCTGCGGCACAGTGGCGTGGAGATCGGCAAGCGCGATTTCATGGGCCAGTACTAGACGGAAGGGCCGCCGCCGCTTCAATCCCGTTGGCGCGCGTCACTTTCTCAAATTGAGGTGCCGTCGTCCCAGCGTCAGGCTGGGACCAAGTCCAGCCAATGTCATTTGAGGTTGGAATTCGTCACAGGCTTCAATGGTTGACTTTGCAACGCTCCATCAGTCAGATTTTGCATGGACTGGGTCCGCTCCCACGGGTGGCCCTGCATGGCCACCCGGTTCCGCGGGCGCGATGCATTGCATCGCGAATCCCCCGCTTCACCCTGCGCTGGGACGACGGGGGGCGTGCACACTATTGCTTCGAAAGGAGCGTGGCGCAACCGCACACCACGCGTGCTACCGGGCACACCCCGCTGCGTGTGCCCCTAATTCTCATTGCATACTGCCGCGCCGCGCGGGTCTCGGCCGGTTTATCATTGCGGCGAAGCCGCATAATCGCTGACGAATCGTCGGTCCAGAAAGGTCCCATGCTGCAATTCTTCCGCTCACCGCTCACCTGGCTGATTGCCACCCTGCTCATTCTGATTGGCGGCGGCGTCTACTGGCAGGTCGAGCAACAGCAGCGCCGTGAACGCCTCGAGCGCGAGCGCGTCGCCGAAGAGCAGCAGGAACAGCGCCGCGCCGCCGAACTGGAAGCGCGCCGCAAGCGCGAACAGCAGATGTTCCAGGACGACATCCAGTCGCGAAAGGAAGCGGAAGAAAAGCAGCGGCAGATGGATATCGAGTTCCGGCAGGATGAACTGACGCGCAAGAAATTCGTGGCGGACGACCGCGAGCCGTCAACGCCGCTGACCGGATACCAGGCGATGAGCGAGGAACGCGTGCGGCGCGAAGCGGAGCGCCGCCAGCAATACGATGATGAGTCGGCCACGGAGCGGGCGCGCGCAGAGGTCGCGCGTCAGCGGCGTTTTATCGAGCAGCGTGAAATGGAAGACGAGGCAGCGAGGGCGCGGCGTCAGGCAGCGGCCGCCCGGGACGCCGCCAATGCCGCGCCGCCACCGAGCAGTCCGCCGCCGGAAATGGTTGCTCCGCCCGTCTACGGCCGGCCACCGGTCGCAACGCCGCGCAAGACGCCGTAGCGTGGGCAATGCGCACGAGACGCGAGGAAAAGGCTGGTAGCCACAGATGAACACAGATAACCCTATACAGATGCATGGTCTTCATCTGCGTTTATCTGTGTTCATCTGTGGCAAAAAAACTTTGACGCGTTGAAAAGACACCCGCCACGTGCCCGCCGGTTACAAGTGGAGCACGCCTTCCTCCATCGCGGAAACCTGCTCGCGTAATTCCAGGATTCGGTCCTGCCAGTAGCGCTGGGTGTTGAACCACGGGAACGCCAGCGGAAAGGCCGGGTCATCCCAGCGCTGCGCGAGCCAAGCCGAGTAGTGGATCAATCGCAGCGTGCGCAGCGCTTCCAGCAGATGCAGCTCACGGCGGTCAAAGTCGGCAAAGTCCTGGTAGCCGTCCAGCACGTCGCGCAACTGGCGGGTCATTTCCTCGCGGCTGCCGGCCAGCAGCATCCACAGGTCCTGCATCGCCGGTCCGGTGCGGCAATCGTCGAAGTCGACAAAGTGCGGGCCGTCGTCGGTGTACAGCACGTTACCGGCATGACAGTCGCCATGCAGGCGAATGGTGGCGACGTCGCCGGCGTGCCGGTAGCACGCGCGCACGCCCGCCAGCGCCTGGTCGGCCACGCTGGACCACGCGGCGCGCAAGTCCGCCGGGATGAAATCGCTTTTCATCAGCCAGTCGCGCGGCGATTCACCATGGCTGACGATATCGAGCACGGGGCGATGCGCAAAGGTCCGGGTCGCGCCGACAGCGTGAATACGGCCGAGGAATCGTCCCATCCATTCCAGTACCTCGGGATTGTCGAGTTCGGGGGCGCGGCCGCCGCGACGCGGGCTCAGGCTGAAGCGGAAGCCGGCAAATTCGTGCAACGTCTTGCCGCCGATGGCCAGTGGCGGGATCACCGGGATTTCGCGATCCGCCAGTTCCTGCGTGAAGGCATGCTCTTCCAGGATCTGCGCGCTGCTCCAGCGACCGGGCCGGTAGAACTTGGCGATCACCGGCGTCGCCTCCTCGATGCCGATCTGGTAGACACGATTCTCGTAGCTGTTGAGCGCCAGCATCCGCCCGTCGGCGAGATAGCCGGTGCTTTCAACGGCATCGAGGATCACATCGGGCGTGAGGCGGTCATATGGCGTCGAATGGGAATGCATGCCGCATTGTAACCGCCGCCAGGTCTGTCACGGCTGGTTTGAAGCGCCAAACTCAAGCATTGGCGCGCCTTTCGGGGGCAAAACGGCTGGTGAGGCGCGCCAATGGCTGGGTTTCATGATTTGGCACAAGGTTCTTCACCGTCGAGGCAAAGACGTCACAGAAGATTTCCATGAAATTTTCCCTGCGCTCCCCGTGCCTCTGTGCTTCAGCAGTTTTCAAGCCGCCGGGCATCACCCCCATTCGCACAAATCAAACGCGATAAAATGACGGCCTTGTCCAAGTGGAATTTTGCAAATGCCTTCATTAAGTTGTCTCGATATCCTCAGCGGCAAGGCCTCGCTCGGCCTGTCGCACGCGCCCGTCACCATCAAGGGCTGGGTGAAGACCCGACGCGACTCCAAGGCGGGCATTTCCTTCGTCAACCTGTCCGACGGTTCCTGCTTCCATCCGGTGCAGGTGGTGGCGCCGAATACGCTGGCGAACTATGCCGATGAGGTGCAAAAGCTCACCGCCGGTTGCGCGATCGAAGCCACCGGCACCATCGTGCCGTCGCCGGCCAAAGGCCAGCCGTTCGAAATGCAGGCGACCGCGATCAAGGTGGTCGGTTGGGTGGATGATCCCGATACCTACCCGATCACGCCAAAAGCGCACACCATGGAGTTCCTGCGCGAGGTCGCGCATTTGCGCCCGCGCACCAACGTCATCGGCGCCGCGACCCGCGTGCGCCATACGATCGCCTCGGCGATTCACCGCTTTTTTGACGAGCATGGATTCCTCTGGGTGAACACGCCGATCATCACGGCTGCCGACGCCGAGGGGGCGGGCGAACTGTTCCGCGTCTCGACGCTTGATTTGATGAACTTGCCAAAAACGTCCGACGGCAAGGTTGATTTCTCGCAGGATTTTTTCGGCCGCGAGGCGTTCCTCACCGTGTCGGGGCAGTTGAACGTCGAAACCTATTGCATGGCGCTGTCGAAGGTCTATACCTTCGGCCCGACGTTTCGCGCCGAGAATTCGAATACCTCCCGCCACCTCGCCGAATTCTGGATGATCGAACCGGAAATCGCCTTTGCCGACCTTGGTGATAACGCGACACTGGCGGAAGCCATGCTCAAGCACATCATCAAGACGGTGCTGGCCGAACGCGCCGACGACATGGCGTTTTTCGAGGAGCGCATCGAGAAGGGCCTGATCGCCAAGCTCGAGCAGATCGTCAAGGCCGAATTCGTGCGCATGGATTACGGCGATGCGATCAAGGTGCTGGAGAGCGCGAAGGAGAAATTCGAGTTCCCGGTGAAATGGGGCATCGATTTGCAGTCCGAGCACGAACGCTACATCGCCGAAAAGCACGTCAACGGCCCCACGGTGCTGATGAACTATCCGAAAGAGATCAAGGCGTTTTACATGCGCCTGTCCGACGACGAGAAAACCGTCGCTGCGATGGACGTGCTCGCGCCCGGGATCGGCGAGATCATCGGCGGTTCGCAGCGCGAGGAGCGGCTCGATGTGCTCGACAAGCGCATGGCGGAATGCGGCCTCGACCCGGTGCATTACGGCTGGTACCGGGATTTGCGCCGCTACGGCACCGTGCCGCATGCGGGCTTCGGGCTGGGTTTCGAGCGCACCGTGTCGTACATCACCGGGCTCGCCAATGTGCGCGATGTGATTCCCTTCCCGAGGACGCCAGGGAGTGCGCGGTATTAGCGGGCCAATTTAGACTCCCCACATGCGGGGAGTGGGAGCAGGTAGTGGAGCCGCTTCACAGGGCTTGGAAAACTGGAGTTGGACAAGATATGACCCCTGACGAAAAAGCTCTCGCATCCCTCTTCAAGAACAACGTCGCCTGGTCCGAACGCATCCGCGCTCAACAACCCGGGTTTTTCGAAAAGCTTGCCAAGCAGCAAAACCCCGATTACCTCTGGATTGGCTGCTCCGACAGCCGGGTGCCGGCCAACGAAATCGTCGGGCTGATGCCGGGCGAAGTGTTCGTGCATCGCAATATCGCCAATGTCGTGGTTCATACCGACCTGAATTGCCTGTCGGTGATCCAGTTCGCGGTCGATGTGCTGAAGGTGGAGCACATCATGGTGGTCGGGCACTACGGCTGCGGCGGGGTGCGCGCGGCGCTGTTCGGCGACCGTGTTGGCCTGGCCGACAACTGGCTGCACCATGTTAACGACGTGCGCGACAAGCACATCGAGGCGCTGGAAGCGATCGGCTTGTCCAACGCGCGCGTCGATCGGCTGTGCGAGTTCAATGTGATCGAACAAGTGGCCAACGTCTGCCAGACCACCATCGTGCGCGATGCGTGGGACCGCGGGCAGGCGCTGGCGGTACATGGCTGGATTTACGGGCTGAAAGATGGCCTGTTGAGCGATTTGAACGTCACCGTGGTCAATCGCGATGAAGCCGGCGCCGTATGCAAGGCGGCCGCGAGTGCGATCCGTGGCCGCGCGGTCTCAATCGGCCCGCATCCGCCCGCATCCAACCCCAGCAAGTGAGCTAACACGCCTCACACCGGATGCGTCACAGTGCGACGGCGGGCGTGCCAAAAAGAAAGCCGGCGCCAACCGTGGCTGGCGCCGGCCTGCGGAGTCTTCGGCCGCGGTTACAGGGGTGCCGGTTCTGTCGGCGGCACGATTGGAGCGGGTGCCGGCAACACCGGTGGCTCAGTGATCGCTGGCGGGACCGGCGCCAAAGGCGTCAGCGGCGCTGTCTCGGTCGGCAGAGGGTTGGGCACCATTGCGGGCATGATCGCGGCGGGTGCAATTTTCTTTGCCGGGGTTGCGACCGACTTTGCCGGCGCAACTGGTTTGACCTTCGTTGGGCTCATCGATTCGCTGCTGTGATTGTTGCCGTGGCCGGCGAGTGGCATGGAGTTCGCTTGCTCCTGTTTGGACAGGTTGCCAAGCGGATTGGTCGCCGGACTGTCCTTCGCCGTCGGCGCTTCGGGCGCCACCGGCACGTTGCTGGTGGCCGGTACCGACGATGCGGCCGGCACGCTCGGGTCCGGGCTATTTGCTGGTGCGGCAGGCGCGGAAACCTTCGTCTCTTTGGGTTCAAGATAGTTGGTGACGCCGTATGCAATTCCGGCGCCGGCCGCGATGACCAAGGCGGCGATCATTACGGGCCGCATGGCGTTCCCCGAAAAGCTGCTGGTAGTCGCATAGCTATCGGGGTTCACCCGGAAGTCATTAAGTGTCCCGGTTCGTCGCGCAGGTGGCGTCAGCGGCGTCGTCGCTTGAAAATCGAATCTGGGTGAATTTATCTGGGCGGTTTGCATTTTTTGATTCCTTTCACGCTGATGGCGGTTTGCCATGACCCAGTGTAGGTTTTGCGCGCCATGACGCCTGTAGGTGCCGGGTGATTTGACCTGTAGGAATTGCCCGTCATTGCGCGTCGGCAAAGTATTCGGGAAATGAGGCGATTCCCGCAGCGGTTTGTCACCATCGGCGCAGGCGCCGCCCGGTGCCGAAGCCGGAACAATGCCTTGCATCTGGCGGTAGAATCAGCAACCTCATCGATTTACGAGAACGGCCATGACCGCCCGCGACGCCATCCCCGGATTGAAGCTCGACACCAGCCAGCTTCTCGCCGACGTATCCCGCCAGTGGGATGACGACATCGTTTCGCAGTTGATCGAATACGTGAGGATCCCGGCCAAGTCGCCGGCCTTCGATCACGACTGGGCCGCGCACGGATACCTCGATGCCGCCGTCGAGCAGGCGCGCGCCTGGGTTGCGGCGCAGAACGTGGCCGGCCTCACGCTGGAGGTGGTGCGCATGGAGGGCCGCACGCCGGTGCTGTTCTTCGACATTCCGGCCAGTGCCGGCGTCGATGCGGACAATACGGTGCTCTTGTACGGGCACCTCGACAAGCAACCGGAGATGACCGGCTGGCGGCCCGGACTCGGGCCGTGGACCCCCGTGTATGAAGACGGCAAGCTCTACGGCCGCGGCAGTGCCGACGACGGCTATGCGGTATTCGCCGCCCTGTCCGCGATCATGGCGCTGGACCGGCAGGGCGTGGCGCGGCCGCATTGCGTGGGCCTGATCGAAACCTGCGAGGAAAGCGGCAGCCACGACCTGCCGCCGTACCTGGAAGCATTGTCCGCGCGCATCGGTGAAGTCAAGCTCGTCATCGCGCTCGATTCCGGCGCCGGCAACTATGATCAGTTGTGGGTGACGACATCCCTGCGCGGCCTCGTCAACGGCACCCTCATGGTGAACGTGCTTACCGAGGGCGTGCACTCGGGGGACGCGGGGGGCGTGGTGCCGTCGTCCTTTCGTATCGCGCGCCAGTTGCTCGATCGCATCGATGATTCGCGCACCGGCGTGGTGAAGCCCGCCGCGTTCCATTGCGACATCCCCGGCGAACGCATCAGCCAGGCGAAACAGGCGGCAGACATTCTCGGCGAGTCGATGTGGCAGCGTTTTCCGTGGGACAGCTGCTGTCAGGATGGTGGAGATGGCGGCGGCAAATTTACATTTGTCCAGCCGGTCACCAAGGATCCGGTCGAGCTGATTCTCAACCGTACCTGGCGCGCCGCGCTGGCCGTGATCGGCGCCGACGGCTTGCCGGCGATCGAATCCGGCGGCAATGTCCAGCGCCCCTACACCGCGCTGAAACTGTCGCTGCGCCTGCCGCCGCTGGTGGATGCCCCCACGGCGGCGGCTGTCCTGAAGCAAACGCTGGAAAGCGATGCGCCGTATTCGGCAGGCGTCACGTTTGCATACGAGCAGGCGGCAAACGGCTGGAATGCGCCGCCCGCGGCGCCGTGGCTCACCGCGCTGCTCGACACGGCTTCGCAGACGTACTTCGGCAAGCCGGCCGCTTACCTGGGCGAGGGCGGCACCATTCCCTTCATGGCCATGCTCGGCGTCAAGTTTCCACGCGCGCAAATGCTGGTTACCGGTGTGCTGGGCCCGAAATCGAATGCGCATGGGCCGAATGAATTCCTGCACGTGCCCTGCGCCAAGAAACTGACGGCGGCGGTGGCGATGGTGCTGGCAGGAGTGCGCTAGTCGCGCGGCCGCATGAGTCGGATTCATCGCGGCAATTGCAGGGGTCATGCCAATCCACTCTGACGCCAAAGCCGGGCCGGAGAGCCCGCATTTCACGTTTCCCGCCATTCGCGAGGTCGAGGCGACGCGTGCCTTCGCCTGGCTGCGCCTGGGATGGGCCGACATGCGCGCGCAACCCACGGCCAGCGCGTTCTACGGCGCCTGCTTTGCCGCGATGGGCGTGGTGCTGTTGCTGGTGTTTCGCTTCGCCATCGACTACACATCCACGCTGGCGATGGGCTTCATGCTGCTCGGGCCGTTTCTGTGCATCGGCCTTTACGACCTTTCTCGGCAGCGTGAGGCGGCCCCGCCTGCCAGCCTGCGGCAATCGCTGGTAGCGTGGCGCGCCAATCCCGGCGGCATCGGCATCTATGTGCTGATCCTCACGGTGGTGTTCCTGGTCTGGGCGCGCGCGTCACTGGTCACCTTTGCCTTGTTCGAAGCGCATGCCATGCCGACCTGGTCGGCATTTTTCGCGCAGCTCCTGGCGATGCAGAATATCGGCTTCATGCTGGCGTTCTTCGGCGTTGGGCTGATTTTCGCCACCCTGGTGTTCGCGTTCAGCGTGATCTCGATTCCGTATCTGCTGGATCGTCGCGCCGATGCCGTCACCGCGGCCGCCGTGAGCGCCATCGCGCTGGTGCGCAATCCGGCCGCCATGCTGGTGTGGGCAGCGCTCATCGCATTGCTGATCAGCGTCGGCCTGATGACCGCCTATATCGGCCTGGTGCTGACCGGTCCGCTGGTCGGACACGCCACCTGGCACGCCTATCGCGACCTGGTCGATCAGCCCAGCATCCCGTAGGCGATCACGGCGAGCACCACGGCGTTCAGCGCGAACAGCCCGGCGGAGATGCGCCCCAGCGCCGCGCCGAAGCGCCGCGCAAACAGCCGCCCGAGCAGCGCCACGCCGACC
>JANNGY010000523.1:0-3506 GCA_031404095.1 Betaproteobacteria bacterium
CACGATATACATGGACGTGCCTGCGCCGCCTTCCTCCATGATCCTCGCGCCTTCGGAAAAGCGAACCACCGTCGATTTCACAAACTTGTTATGAATATTCTCAAGCGTAGCCGCATCGAAAACCGGCTCGTTCTTGTTGCTGCGATGGTCGGCGGTATCCGGCCGGGTCGCGAGACGCGCGGCGAGAAACCGCAGCCGCTCGAACATCACGCTCATCAGCATCAGGGCAAACCCGGGCGTGCGCTGCAGGGCGGTTTCGGTTTCCTGCACGTCGAGCGAAAAGGCCATCGAGGCGATGCTGGCGGTGGCCGTCGCGGTGCGCGGCACGCCCGCGCCTCCGGGTGATTCACTGATCACGGCCATCTCGCCGAATATCCCGCCCGGGCGAATGGTGTCGATCAGCTTGCCATGCGCCGTCAGCGACACCTCACCCTCGGTGAGCAGGAACATGCGGTGCGGCCGCGCTTTGGAAAACAAGCCGCGCTTGTCGGCGGTGTCGCCTTCGGAGAATATTTTCGATGCCGCCGAATACTCAGCAAACTGCCCGCCGGACTCGAAAAAACTCCGCGCCACGCCGGCATCGTAATAGCGGCTTGCGGCGGGATTGAAAGCGCCGGAATTGTGATTGGCTGGTGTCGGTTCCATCTGGTCGGCCAATGAGTCAAATAATCAAGGGGCGTGGCGGCCTAGTTTGCGCGCAATGGCGTGGGCATGGCAAATGGGAGCTGCGGGCCCCGGGCTGAAGGCGCAATGGCGACCAGGTGCAGGAAAGGCAATGTCATTCCGGCGCCAGCGGGAATGACATTGCTATTGGGCACCCAACCCACGGTGCCCCGCGCTCACGACACCGGATAAGGCCCGTCAGCAAATTCCTCATCGTGGTAGCCCTTCGACCCCACCGCGCGCGCCATCGGACCGGCGAGGCTTCCACCGGCTTGCAGCCGACTCAGTACGGCGTTGAAATCAAATTGCGGCCGCCAGCCCAGCACGTCTCGCGCCCGCTGGTTATCGTAAACGCGATCGATGTCCGCAAACATCCGCCAGCCGCGCTTGGCATACTGCTCGACGTAAGCCGGCGCATGGCGCGCGACCACGGCGGCGGCATCAGTGCGCAAATCGCTCGCGTCAGCGCGCGTGAAAGGCGTCGTCGCGCTGATGACGTACCGGTCGAAGCCGATTGCGCGGGCACGGCGGATGGCGAGCAAATGCGCGTCGACGACGTCATCGAGCGCGACGCGCCGGTAGAGGTACTCGTTGGCCTTGATGTTCTCATCGGCATAGGCGTTGCGTGTTTCCGGCAGGTCATCCGCCTCGGGAAAAAAACGCGACGTCCTCAATATCAGGCAGGGCAATTGCTGGTTGCGATGAAACAGGTGGCACAGGCTTTCCGCGGCCAGCTTGGTGACGCCGTATATATTTTTTGCGCGCGGCGCGACGTCTTCCGTGATCCATGCGGCGGGGGCGCCGGCCGCCGGCGCCATCGCGTCGCCGTAGACACTGGTCGTGCTGGTGAAAATGAAGGCTTCGACGCCGGCCGCGACCGCTTCCTCGAGCAGGTTGAGCGTCCCGCTGATGTTGGTATCGACGAAGTCCTGCCGGGTATGGGTGGCGACGTGCGGCTTGTGCAGGGTCGCGGTGTGCAGGACGGCATCGACACCTTGCATACACTGCCGGACATGGTCGCGATCCGTGATCGAGCCGGGTGCGTTGGTGAACGGCGAGGGCGTGAGATCGAGGCTGACGACTTCGTCGCCATTGTTGGAAATGGTGCGGACCAGTGCCTCGCCGAGATGGCCGGAACTGCCGGTGATCAGGATTCGCATGTTTCGCTTTAATCAGTCTGGACCATGATGAAATCCGAAATGTTCACTTTCGGCGTGATTGAAGTTGGGCACTTCTCCCTTTGAAAAAGGGGTAAGGCAGGGAATTCGCGAAGCGTGCTTCGCGCCTGCCGAACGGCCAGCCAATGCAGTGGCTGGCGCGCCCTGCAAGGGATTGAGAGGGATTTGCAACATTCGCGCGCCGGGACGCACCGAAAATCCCCCTCAATCCTTGCAGGACGCGCGGCCCATTGCATTGGGCCGCCGTTCAGCAGGCGCATCGCTTGCGGTGCGAAATCCCTGCTTCACCCCCTTCGTCGAAGGGGGAAGTGCCAACTGAGGTACTGAACAAAGATTTCCGATTCCGATTTTTAACGAACCGCTAATGAAGAGAAAGTCGAATTGGTGGTGGAATTGCATCGCTACATGTCTCTCGCAACCTATCATCTCGCTGTTCCCCGCGGCGCCTAGTTTCCCCCCAACATCAATTCCCGAATCGACCGCACCGGCGCATTCCCATACGACAGGAACTTGTTGTTGAAACCCTTCACCGAAAAATCATTCCCTTGCCGCGCGCGCGTCTCATCGCGCAGCGCGGTGATTTCCATGTAGCCGTTGAAGTAACTGGTGAGTTGCACCTGCGACAGTCTTGCGCGCAGCCATTTCTCGTTGGCCTCGGTCTGCTGCTGGAAGGCCTCGCGCGTCATCAGCGAGAGAGCAGCGTCGCGCTCCATGCCCATGGTCTGGATTTCATAGTCAAGGATGGTGTTCACCACCGTGCGCAGGTTCCATTTCATCCAGAACAGCCACATCTCCGGTGCATGGTTGCCGTAACCGGCATCGAGCATCACCTTTTCGCTGAACACCGCCCAGCCTTCAATCATCGCGCCATTGCCAAACAGCGATTTCACCAGGCTTTTCGATTTGTTGGCGTGCATCAGCTGCGTGTAGTGGCCGGGAATCGCTTCATGGATATTGAGGATTTGCAGCGTCCAGTCGTTGTATTCCCGGAGGTTGGATTCAGCTTCTTCGGGTGTGAATTTATCCAGCGGCGTCACGTTGTAGTAGGTGTTGGCGGTCGGGTCGAACGGGCCGGGCGCGCTGACCGAGGCGCCGGCGCCCACGCCGCGCATGTACATCGGCGTCTCGCGCACGATCAGCGGCCGCGTCGGGTCCTGGTCTAGCAGGTCTTTCTCGCGCACAAAGGCCTCGAGCTGCGGAATTTGCTTGCGCACGGTGTCGACAAACCCTTCACGGGTGGTATGGCGCTTGCTGAGTTCGTCGAGCACGGCACGGATCATCACCAGCCGGTCGGCGGGTTGCGGCGCGCTGCCCAGGTATTTCGGCCACAACTCACGGGCGAGTTTTTCCATCGCATTGTGCAAGGTCGCCTTTTCGGCCAGCGCCCGCTGGTAGAGCTTCTGCGCGCTGAAGCCGGACTGGATGTCATAGGCAAATTTCCGCTCGTAAAGATCCTTGCCGATGCGGAAGCTGCGCGCCGGTCCGGCCTTGAGCGTGGTTTCAAGCGCACCCAGCCAGGTGACGAAGTCAATGATTGCCGTCCTGGCGGCATCGACGCGCCGGCTGAACAGCGCCTTCTCCTCGGCGCTCAGCCCGGACGCCTCGACTTTTTTCATTAGACCGGCATCAAATACGCTGAGTGCGCCTTTGTTCTGAATCAGCGCC
>JANNGY010000524.1:0-9487 GCA_031404095.1 Betaproteobacteria bacterium
ATTCGGTGCTTGGGCTGTGTCAGCCCGTACTATCCATTAGTACAAATATCTGGGTTGGGCCACCTCCCGGTGTGATCAACGGCCCGACCGAGGTCTATCCTGACCAAGTTTACACTTACCAGGCCGGGGACAACGGTAACCCTTATGCCTTCCAATGGAGTATTAGTGGCAGTGGATGGAACTTCGGCTGGAGTGACACACAGCCTACCGTTCAGGTCTATTGGGGCGGATCTGGGTCGGAAGGAGATGTAGGCCTTCTGTCAACGAACGGCTGCGGGACTACTTCCTCAAGCCTGCATGTCACTTTTAGCTTTGAGGGCGGCTGCAATCCATGCCAGATCGTTACGCCCTATCCCAATCCTTCGATTTTAACCCGGCACGAATATAGCTCGCGATGTTTTTCAATCACCCGACTACCAAAGATCATGACCCACATCCTCCAGCGCAACCCCGCCGTCACTCTCCCCGTCGCCGTGCGCGGCAAAGGCGTCTATCTCTACGACAGCAGCGGCCGCGAGTATATCGATGCCTCCGGCGGCGCGGCGGTGTCGTGCCTCGGTCATGGCCATCCCGATGTGCTCGCGGCCATGCATGCACAAGTCGACCGCCTCGCGTACGCGCACACGAGTTTCTTCACCAGCGAGGCCGCCGAGCAACTGGCGGCCACCCTGGTCAAGGGCGCACCGGCCGGCACCAGCCATGCTTACTTCGTGTGCGATGGATCGGAGGCCGTCGAAGCAGCACTGAAGATGGCGCGCCAGTATTTTGTCGATATCGGCCAGCCGCAGCGCACCCACCTGATCGCGCGCAAGCAGAGTTACCACGGCAATACGCTGGGTGCGTTGTCCGTAACCGGACGCGAATGGAATCGCGCGCCATTCGAGCCGCTGCTGGTGCCGGTGACCCACATATCGTCCTGCTATGAGTATCGCGAGAAAAAACTTGATGAAACAGCCGAACAGTACGGCGAACGGCTGGCGCAGGAGCTCGACGACACCATCCAGAAGCTGGGAACGGAAAAGGTGATCGCCTTCATCGCCGAGACTGTCGGCGGCGCGACGCTCGGCTGTGTCACCCCACCTCCCGGCTATTTCAAACGCGTGCGAGAAATCTGTGATCGGCACGGCGTGCTGCTGATTCTCGACGAAGTGATGTGCGGCATGGGCCGCACCGGCACCTTGCATGCGTGCGAACAGGAAGGCGTGGCGCCGGATTTGATGACCATTGCCAAGGGACTGGGCGGCGGCTATCAGGCCATTGGCGCCGTGCTGGTGCAGCAAAAAATTGTCGATGGCTTTGGGCAGGGCCTGCGCGCGTTCCAGCATGGCCACACCTATCTTGCGCATCCCATGGGTGCGGCGGCGGCGCTGGCGGTGCAGCAGGTGATCGCGCGCGACGGCTTGCTGGACAAGGTCAGGCGGCAAGGGGCGGGATTGACCCAGCGATTGCAGGCGGCATTCGCCGAGCATCCGTTCGTTGGCGATGTACGCGGGCGGGGGTTGTTCCAGGCGGTGGAACTGGTAAGGGATCGGGCCAGCAAGTCGCCCTTCCCTGCCGAGAGCAAAGTCCATCACCGGCTGAAGGCCGAGGCAATGGCACGCGGCTTGTGTTGCTATCCCTCGGGCGGAACAGTCGACGGCAAATCAGGCGATCACGTGATGCTGGCGCCGCCGTTCATTGTCAGTGACTCGGAACTGGATTTGATTGTGGAGCGGCTGAAGGCGGCGGTGGATGCGGTGAGGGTCCAACGGTGATTGCATTGGAGGACCGGGTTACGTGAGTTCGTCGTCCCCGCGAAAGCGGGGACCCAGTGACTTTCGGCAAACGACGCTGGGTCCGCTCCCACGGTCGGCCCTGCATGGCCAACCGGTTCAGCGGGCGCGATGCCTTGCATCGCGAATTCCCCGCTTCACCCTGCGCGGGGACGACGGTATTTGGTTTGGCAACGCATCTTTGGAAACGAAAAAGGGCGCCGCAAGGCGCCCTTATCTCTTCCCAAACAGAAGACTTACTTCATCAATCCCTTTTCCTTGAAGTACTTCACCGCGCCGGGATGGAACGGCACGGTATTGCCTTCCAGCATCTGCTCCTTGGTGATATTGGCAACGGCGGGATGCAGTTTCTTGAAGTCATCGAGATTGTCGAACACCGCCTTGGTAATGATGTAGGCGGTCTGCTCAGGCAAATCGGCGCTGGCGACGATAGTGGCAAGCACGCCGAAGGTCATTTGCGGATTGTCGGTGCCCTTGTACATCTTGCCGGGTACGCTGGCCTTGGCATAGAACGGGTTGTCCTTCACCAGCTTGTCGACGCCCGGCCCGGTGACCGAGGCGACATTGGACGCGCACGAAGTAGCGGCTTCCTGGAAGATGGCGTTCGGATGGCCCGCGACAAAAGTGAAGGCGTCGATCTTGTTGTCGCACATGGCCGGCGCCATTTCGACGAACTTCAATTCGCCGGCGAACTTGAGGTCTTCTTTCTTGATGCCCATCGCGGCCATCACCAGTTCAGTGGTGCCGCGCGTGCCGGAACCCGGGTCGCCGATGTTGATGCGCTTGCCCTTGATGTCTGCGAAGGTCTTGATGTTCGAATCCTGGCGCGCAACCAGCGTGAGCAATTCGGGATAGACCGAGAACAGCGCACGCAGCTTCGGCTGCGGCTTGTCCTTGAAGGCGTTCACGCCGGTCATGGCGTAGTATTGCGTGTCGCTCTGCGCGAAGCCGATGTCCATGTCGCCCGACATGACCGCGTTGATATTGAACACCGAGCCGCCGGTGGATTCCACCGTGCAGCGCAAGCCGTGATCCTTGCGGGTGGCGTTGACGAATCGACAGATGGCGCCGCCCAGCGGGTAGTACACGCCGACGATGCCGCCGGTGCCGACGGTGATGAATTTCGATTGCTGTGCCACGGCAGGCGTGCTGATACCGGCGAGGCCGCCTGCGACGAGGGCCGCGGCGACCAGTGCTTTGAGACTGACGGGGAAACGGGATTTCAATGGCATGACGCCCTCCAGATGTTGATTGTTTTGTATGGTGCGACGGTTAGATTAGCACGCGTGCAACACAGGCATGACAGGATTTTTGCCGCAGCCACCGGCTGGAAACGTCCAGCCCACGGGCTTCTTCAGGGCGACTGCCCGGAGAGGCGCGCCAGTGCTGGGCCTTCAAGCATGCGCCTGTTGGAATCGGATCCGCGCGCGCCCTTCGCTTGTTCGCGGGCAATGTAATTGCGACCGTTGCTCCACGTGCCGGTGGCTATACCAGCTTGCCCATTTCACCGCAAATGGCTGCCGCTCCGCGCGCGGTGATGTATCGCAGCCCCGAACTCATGAGGATGACGCTTCGCTCGACGCCGCCAATGCTGTCCAGTACCGCCTCGATCTGGATGATGTGCGCGGGAAACAGGTAGAGCTGGATGGTTCGCTGTGTGTCAAAAGTCACCACCCGCTTGCCTTCCTTGTTTCGTGAATCCGCCGTGAAGGCATTGTCGACCACGTTCACGGTCTCTAGGATGTACGGGTTTGCCATGGTGTTACCTTCCTGGTTTCAATTGGTGCATTGGCTGCCTCCCGGAGAAGGCGTAAAAGTCGGCTGGGTAGAGCACGAATAGCCGAACGGAATGTTGATATTGCCCCATGCCTGGCAACCGGCCAGGGAGCAGAACGGACCCCGCGAGCCGGCAGCCCCGCCCATGACATTTGCGCATTGCCCGCTGCTTCCACAGGTCCAATTTGCGTAATAACCTGCGCCGCCGGGCGGCGGCGAACCCGGACAGCCAAAGGAATAGCTGTATGACCCCTGCCCGCAGGTGCCGCAGCAGTTGCTGCAACCGCCGGACCCGCTGAAGCCCACGCCCCACGAGAGCCCGCCCGAAGCCGACCGCGCGCCGACGCACACCTGGCCGCCGGGAACGCAACTGAGCGTATTGGTGAAAGACTGGCCGTAACTGATCGGGTAATGTGTTGTGGCACTCGGCCAGACCCAGCCGTTGGTACGGTCGTGCATCTTGTACTGGATGACCTCGCCGTTGTTGCACTGGTTGCCGATGGTCCACTGAATCGTGCCGGTCAGCGCGCTGGCCGCCGGGTTGACAAATATCTCGGTCGAATCACAGACGGTGGTGCGGACCAGGTCCGACACGCAGATACGAAACGGAAATGAGCGCCGGGTCGTATAGGTACTCGACGGCGTCCCGGTCAGAAAACCACCCAGTTCGATGATGGTGCCTATGGGCGGCGTGCCGTAGACAAACGAGTCGAGCGAGAACGAGTAAGGCGGTGATCCGCCGCTGGCCGTGGCGGCGCGCATTGCGTAAAACGTGCCGGCGGTCGCGTCCGGCAGCGGCACGATCTGGATCGACAAGGGTGCGACGGACGGCGCGGAATTGCCAAACGGCTGGCTGGTAATCTGCTTGGTTTGTGTGAAGCCATTGACCGTGAATACAATTGTCCCGTTGCGGCCATTGAAGGTGATTGTTGCTGACCCCACCGTGGTGACACGAATGTCGGCGGGATTAAACGGGACAATCGCAAAGTACGGACCGGTGGTGGTATAAAGCGTTCCGGAAAAACTGTTGTTGCCGTTGAACGTCACACCCGGCATCACCACCCAAAGCGGCTTCTCCGCCGCATCATACGTGTACCAGACACCGAATATATTGTTGCCGTGCTGGGCAAGCGTCATCCCCCAGCCGGACTCATTTGAATTCCACCAGATGTCGGTATAGTCGGTGCCCCAGTTGGGCGCCGCATTGCCGAATGGCTGGCGCTGGATCTGCTTTGACTGCGTGAGCGTGCCGATCGTATACGTAAAAACAGCAACGCCGGTGGCTAGTCCGGGCGGCGCGAAATCAAAGCTGGCCGTCCCCACTTTGGTGGCGGTGACGAGGTTGGTGTTGAACAACGTGTTGTAGGCCGGCCCGGTGGTCTGGTAGACATCCCCGGAGAAGAGGCGCTTGCCCTGTGAAAAGGCGCCGCCGGTAATCACGTACCAAGTTGGACTGCCATTGGCTGCGTAGGTGTACCACACACCGAACAATTCGGTCTCATGATCAGCCAGGGTGATTCCCCAGCCCGATTCGTTTGGGTTCCACCAGATGTCGGAATAGTTCTGCGCGTGTGCAACATGCGTCCCTAATGCCACGCTACAAAAGGCAAGCCACACCAATATTCGATTCAACAACCACATAGGCAATGTGTCCTTCTGACAACCAGTATGCGCCTCGAAGGGCGAGGGCATGCAGGCAAATTTGAGGCATCACCTCGCTTGCAGAGAAAAATGCGCTGGATCAATCGCGTGCCCCCGTGAACGCGGGTTGGGCGGGGAGCCGCGCCGCATGCCAAAGTGCCGGCCATTGCGTTTTGGCGGCCATAATGCTGGCTTCACATCAAGCTGAGGTGGTTTGAAATGAAACTGGTAATGCGCCGGCTCGCACAGTGGCCGCACAAGTTGCCGGGACGAAGATATGCCGACCAGATACCCATCAGGCAGCTCGCGGCGCGCACACTCGGTCGCGCCTCGAGCGGCAACCCTGGTGTTCTCTGTGCATTTCCGTAACCCCGGAGTCTGACCAATGCCGTTACCAGATAACTTGCCCACCAATTCGTCGCCTTCAGTCGTGCTGCGCGAAGTCACCCCCTTGCGCTGTCTTACCTGGCTCCTTCTAGGTTGGCGCGACCTGCGGCGCTGCCCGGTAGTCGGCCTCGCGCATGGCATCGCCATGGCGCTTTTCGGTTTACTGGTGTTCGGCTTCGCACGCGATCGCTTCTGGCTGCTGGCGGGTGCATTTTCCGGCTTCCTGCTGGTCGCGCCGGTGCTCGCGACCGGCCTGTATGCGGTCAGCCGCGCGCTTGAGAAAGGCGGCCGCGCCGATTTCACGACCGTAAGCGACGTGTGGCGATCAGGCGACACTCGCATGATGCTCTTTGGCGGCCTGCTGGCGCTGGCGGGAACCGGCTGGGTGCTGACGTCCGCAGCGATGATCACCCTGTGGGCGCCACAACCGATCAACGGGCCGGCGGATTTCCTGAAGTACGTGGTAATCGGCGATTCCTGGCTGTTCGAAGCGTGGCTCGCGCTCGGCGGTTTCCTGGCCGCGCCGGTATTCGCCTCCAGCGTGATCGCGATGCCGATGTTGCTCGACCGGCCAGTCGGCGTCATGACAGCAGTCCTGACCAGCTGGCGCGCGGTAATTGCCAATCCCCTGCCGATGGCGATCTGGGCAAGCGTGATCATGCTGCTCGCCTCATTCGGCATGGCGACCTTGCTGCTCGGCCTGATCGTGCTGATGCCGTTGCTGGGGCATGCCAGCTGGCACGCCTACCGCGATCTGGTCATGGACGGCAAATAGTGTTCGGTTTCAGCGAAGCGGAGTTCGCGCAATTCGGCCTGACTTTCGGGCTGGGCGCGTTCATGCTGTACATGCTGTTCATCATCTATAACCTCGCGCGCGAATCGAAAGCCGGCCGGATGGGCACGTTCGTCCTGTTCCTGGTGCTGGCCTTCGGCATGATCGGCTTCATTGCCAAAGGGGCGATCAAGCTGCTGATGGGGATTGACTGAAGCCCCATTTGGCGCGGCAAATGATCGGCAATGGCGCAGGCGAATCGCCAATTCACACCCAATGCGACGGTCGCATTCGCCATCCTCGCGGGCAACGATCGCGGCGAAGGTCACTGAAAATTGCCGCACTGGCACATTTTTGTGACACACATCAACAAAATCGATGCTATGCATCCAAACATACGATTGGCATTTCGCCGAAGGCGGCCTTATCTTGAATTTGTGCGGCGCAACATCAATGCAATTCGGAACAAACGCCACATGATGCAGCCCGACGACTCGCCGGTAACTGTTTCACGCGATCGACAAACTGGAGATACAAATGAAAGACTACCGCGCCATCGAAATACACATTCACCGTGCCCACCTGGAAAATTTCGCGCTCGTCGGTGACGTCATCAGCAGCGCAATTGTTTCGCTCTGGAAAGGCGCCAGCCGCCTCACGGCCCTGATAGCCAGAAAGATCAAGGCGCGCATCGAATCGCCCGACCAACCCAAGACCCTGCCGCCGGCCTATTTCTAGCCCGGCAGGTTGCGCCAATCGTTGTCTGCCTGCATAGCCGGTAGCGCCTCATTGCAGGTCCAACTCCTCCTCCACGCTTCTTGGCGTGGATTCAGCCCCCGGCTTAGTCCGGGGGTTTTCTTATTCGTCGTGCCGGTGAAATCGAGCTGGCGTACGAGTCAAAGACCAACGGCGAGCGCCGCCCTGCGCCGCCACACTTGCATCGCGAGCGCAAGCGCCACAAAACCAAAACCGATCAGGTCAGCGATGTTCGACGGGTAGACAAGTGCAAACCCGGAGATAAGCAGCATGCCGCGCTCGATCAGGTTGGTCTTGATCAGCGCCCACCCCTGGAAGCCGCCCGCCAGCGCCGCGATGCCCACCGCCGCCGTCAGCGTGACCTCGGCGATAGACCACCAATTGGCCGCGGCCAGCGCCTTGGTAGAGCCCATCAGCAGCAAGCCCTGCCCGCTGGGATCCAGCACAAACATGAACGGGACGAGGAAAGCCGGCACAGTGTATTTCCAGCACTGCATCGTCGTTTTGTACGGGTCGCCGCCGGTGATCGCCGCCGCGGCGAACGGTGACAACGCCGTAGGGGGTGAGACTTCCGACAGCACCGCGTAATAGAAGATGAACATGTGCGCGGCAAAGTCCGGCACGCCGAGCTTGATCAGCGCGGGGGCGGCGATGACCGCACAAATGATGTACGAAGCCGTCACTGGCACCGCGAGCCCGACGATCCACACCACCAGCGAGGTGAATATGGCCGTCATCAACAGCGAGCCGCCGGCGTAATCGATCACGATGGAACTGAACTTGAGCCCGAGACCGGTAAGCGTCACCACGCCGACGATGATGCCGGCACCCGCACAGGTGGCGGCGACATTCAGGACGCCGATCGAGCCACCCTCCATCGCCTTGACGAACGGCGACTTGAAAATCTGCGCGGCGATCGCGCCTTTGCCACGGAACAGGTCATAGGAAAACAACGCGGTGTCGCGGCGCAGGAAACTGGTGACGAACGAGACGACAGTTGCCCAGAACACCGACAGCACCGGCGAGAAGCCCCACATCATGAACGCGACGATCGAAATCAGCGACAGGAAGTGATACCAGTAGTGCCGCGTCAGGTTCCAGACGGTGTCCGCTTTTTCGATCAGCATCGCGCCCATGTGGTACTTGCGGGCATCGATTTCCACCATCAGGAACAGGGCGAGATAAAACAGGATGGTCGGGATGCAGGCCATCAGCAGCACGTCGAGATAGGAAATCTTCAGGAACTCGGCAATGAGGAACGCCGCAGCGCCCAGCACCGGCGGCGAGATGATCGCGCCCAGTCCACCCGCCGCCAGCAAGCCGCCGGCTGCATTTTTCTCGTAGCCGGCCTTGGCCAGCATCGGATAGGCGACCGCGCCCAGTGTCACCGTGGTGGCAACACCGGAACCGGAAGGGCCACCCAGCAGAAAGGACGCGAGCACCACGGTGCGCCCGGCGCCGGTGGGCTTGCCGCCCATGGCTGCGAAGGAAAAATCAATATAGAACTTGCCGGCCCCCGAATATTGCAGGAACGCGCCAAAGATGGTGAAGAGGATGATCAGGGAAGACGACACATCCACGGCGACGCCGTAAATCCCCTCCAGCGTCATGTACATATGACCGATAAGCCGGCCAACCTCGTAGCCCTTGTGCGTCCACGGCTGCGGCAGGTGTGGGCCGAACAAGGCGTAGAGGATGAATGCGCTGGTGATGGCCGGCATGATCCAGCCGTTGGTGCGACGCATCACCTCCATCACCATCAGGATCAGGGCGACGCCGAAGACGATATCCCAGTTGTTCGGCGATGTGTTCCGGTCGGTGAAGTCGTCGCCGCCGTCAATCAGGTAGGTCGCGACGCCAATCGACAGCAAGGCAAGGATCCAGTCCCACCACATGATGCGATGGCGAAAACGCCGCGCCACCGGAAACACCAGGAACGACAGGGAGAGCACCAGCGCGACGTGAACCGGGCGCAGCGTCTGCGTCGCGAGGAGGCCGTAGGCGGTATACAGGTGGAACGCGGACATCGCCACCGCGGTGAAGGTCACGAAGGCGGCGAGCCGGCCGCCGAGCTTGTTGGCTGCGCCCTCTTCCTCCTCGACGAACTCCTCTGCCCTCTTCAGCGCCTCTTCGCTGATGACGGGCTCGACGATCTCCCCCGGTCTGGTCTGTTCACTCATGACTTCGGCGCCTTTTTGGTCTGGCGGCAGTTTGCCTCAAGTTCTGGCCGCCAGTGGGGCCGGCCAAGACGAAAAAAACCCCGCCGGCTGGCGGGGTCGTGGCGGGCAAAGATGTCAACTGAGGTCTCAGTTGAGATTGATGCCCTGGTCGGCGAAGTACTTCACCGCGCCCGGGTGGAACGGGATGGGCGAGGCAGCGGCTT
>JANNGY010000525.1:0-2599 GCA_031404095.1 Betaproteobacteria bacterium
GTTGATGGCGGCGGCTACAAAGCGGTGGGCCACCTGGGAGACGCTTGGGGTCTCACGTCGGCGATGGTGTTTGATCGTGCGAAGAAGAGCGGCATGATATTTCTCATCGGCGGCCCCGGCTTTGATCCGGAGACAAACCCGGGAAAATACTCGTCGATGTACCGGCATGAAGAGCAGATTCTGACGGCGTTGTACCGGCGGGCGATCCTCGGCGACGCAAATTGAATTGCTGAAAGCACCGTCGACGCAGCCCCGTGTAATGCGGGCGTCGCTGAATTTTCCTGCTATTGAACATGGGTTAACATGCGGCATCACAACTGATTGCAATGGATTTCACTCGCATGGATTCTGACGGCGCCGCAACCTTGCTTGATCCAGGCAAAGTGGACGCCATGCCTTGGGTCGGCGTCGTGCCCGTAGCGGCCGAAGACGTCGGCAAATTGGCCGTTTTCCTCGAGGGCGCGAAACAGCGCGCCGTCGTGCCGGAATTCCATGTGTGTTTTGTCTCCGACCCATCGACCGCGGACGGGATCGTTGCGGCGCTCGGCAAACCTGACGGTGACACTTGCTGGTCGGTGACGACAAGTGACAGCGGCATGGGAGACCTGGCGAAGGTCATTCGCGTTGCCGGCCTCTATCCCGGGCGCGACCTTGCCCTGTTGGCGCCAGACGCAATCCTGCCCTTCGCGTGGGATGCGCGCCTTCGTAAAGCCGCTTACGCCGACTCGCAAATTGCCACCTCGTCAGCGATGTGCGAGGTCGACCCGATGTTCGCGCTGGTGGAGGATACGTCTGCCAACGCTGTGGCCACCGATGCCTGCCTCCTCGACCGCACCGCCTATGTGATGGGCAATCGCAGTTATTACGATGTGCCGCGAATTCATGCGATTTGCACCTATTTTCGGCGCGATGCGCTAGACGGGTTTCTTGCCGCTTTCGGCAACGCCGAGCATGATGCAATGACCTCGCTCGATAGTTTTACCCGACGCATCCGGGCCAACGGCTGGAGTTGTGTCCTGTGCGATTTTCTGTACGTTGGAATGCAGTGCCAGCGCACCCAGGCTGTGGCGGCCGACGACATCGAGGAACAGGCCTTTCGCCAGAATCACCCGCTCGGCGGCCTGCGGCGGGCCGTTGCAGCCGCTATCAACAAGGGCATCGAAAGCGTCGCCGTACCGGGACTCGACGCGCGGCCGGTGCAATTGCATATCATGCATTTCTGGGGTGGCGGCCTCGATAAATGGGTGCGTGACTTTGGCCGCGCCGACGCGTCTGCCATAAACCTGGTTTTCAGTTCATTTCGTATCGGTGACACCGGCGGCCAGCGCCTGGTGCTGTATTCCGACCCGGTCGACCCCAATCCCATCCGCGTGTGGGATATCGCCCAGCCGATTCGATCCACTTTATCGAGCAGCATTGAATACCGCCGAATCCTTGACCAAGTCATACGCGAATTCGAGGTCGAAGCGATCATCGTCTCTTCTTTGATCGGACATACCCTTGATGCGGTGAACCAGCCGGTCAAGACACTGGTAGTGTGTCACGATTACTATCCCGTTTGCCAGGCCATCAATCCACAATTCGGCAAGACTTGTGAACGATGCACGCTGGATGACTTGCGGGCCTGCGCGAAATCGAATCCATTGAATCGCATTTTCGTCGATCAACGCAGCGATGAATGGCATGCCATGCGCACGCTATACGTTGAACGCCTGCTGGCCAACAAAATCGAATTGGTGGTTCCGTCGCCCTCGGTCGAAAAGACCATGAAACGACTGGCGCCGCGCTTGCAGGCGGTCCCTTTTCATCTCATTCCTCATGGCATCGACATGATTGTCGATCACCTGCCGATTGCAACCCGTACCGCAGCCGAACCGCTGCGAATCGTGGTGCTGGGCCGTCTCTCGGTGCACAAAGGTTCCGAACTCTTGCGCGCCGCTTGCGATGAACTCCGGCCACTTGCCGACGTGACGCTCGTCGGCTGCGGTGGAAACGGTGTCGAACTCGCCAAGGCCTGTCACTGGAAATACAATGAAAAGTATGCGCCGGAAGAACTGCCCGCGATCATGCGCAGGATTGCACCGCATGCGTGCCTGCTGCCGTCGGTCATCCCCGAGACTTTCAGCTATACGCTCAGTGAACTCAATGCACTCGGCGTTCCCGCCATCGCCACTTCGCTCGGCAGCTTCCAGGACCGGATTGTTGATGGCGAATCCGGATTCCTGTTCGAGCCGACGAAACCGGGTCTCATTGAAATTGTCCGGCGCCTGCATGCCCAGCCCGGAATGCTCGAAGGCGTAGCCCGAAGCCTTGCCTCGCTTGCACCTGGCCGTACCGTTGCCGAGATGGTGGGCGATTACCGTGTATTAATTCCCGCAGCGCCGCGCCAGGCTGCAAGATTTCGCGTTGGCATCGGTGTGCAATCCGGGCTGACGGAGCCCTATCGGCACCTTACCGACGCCTATGCGCAAATGACAGCCGCTTATATGCAGAGCAGCCAGGCATACGAAGAAACCCGAGCGATCAACGACACGATGACCGGCATCTGGGAACAATGGGCCGGGGAATTTGATGCGTTGAACCTCAGGCATCGCTGGTG
>JANNGY010000526.1:0-6584 GCA_031404095.1 Betaproteobacteria bacterium
GTGCGTGGCCATTCCGTGGGAGGCTACCGCCGATCACACTGCTGACATTCGCCTGCTGCATCGCGAGCACAACCACCTGATCGATCGCACTATTCGCAAGGGGCCGATGGCGCCGACCCAGTGACTTTCGAGCGCACGACACTGGGTCCCCGCCTTCGCGGGGACGACGTGGTTAGTAGATGTTTTCAACACATTTACCTGCCGCATCAGTGGAAATCCTGTCATTTCCGTGAACAACCAGAAGGGTTGGAGGTTTTTAGAAGTTTCCTGACACCATCTAACCCGGCACCTGTGAAACACGGAAAAACCCGCCAACGCGTTTGCTATTCCTCCGTGGTCTCTGTGGTCTCCGTGGTGAAAATTTATCGCGCCGGCCGCAACCGTTCGCGCCCATTTCATCAACGCGACTGAAACGCTCGCCGTCAGACCGCTACCCCACCCACTTCCGCGCATT
Organism: Betaproteobacteria bacterium; assembly: GCA_031404095.1. Lineage (GTDB taxonomy): Bacteria > Pseudomonadota > Gammaproteobacteria > Burkholderiales > Usitatibacteraceae > UKL13-2. The sequence continues at coordinate 455 of JANNGY010000526.1, forward strand.
CTGAAACATGCGCATCCACGGACTGAGCGCAGGATGTCCGTCAGCATCTGCCGCCGGCCAGGCAGCAGGTCGCCATGACAGATTCACGTTGAGCGCGACCCGTTCGGGGTGCGGCATCATGATCGTGAAGCGGCCATCCGGCGTCGTAAAGGCCGTCATGCCCAGCGGTGAGCCGTTGGGATTGGCCGGGAACTGCCAGGTCGCTTTCCCCGCGTTGTCGACGAAGTGTGCCGCGCACAGCCAGCGCGCCGCATCCTGCCGCGCGGCATCGGCGAACACCGCCCTGCCCTCACCGTGCGCGGTCGCCACCGGCAGGCGCGAGCCGCTCATGCCGGCGAACAGGATCGAAGGCGACTCGCGAATTTCCACCAGCACCGTGCGCGCCTCGTATTGTTCGCTGGCATTGCGTTCCAGATGCGGCCAGTTGTCCGCACCGGGGATAATCTCGTGCAGGTTTGACATCATCTGGCAGCCATTGCAAACCCCCAGCGCGAATGAATCGCCGCGCTGGAAGAAGGCCGCGAATTCGTCGCGCGCGCGCGGATTGAACAGGATCGATTTTGCCCAGCCCTCGCCGGCGCCCAGCACGTCGCCGTAAGAAAAGCCGCCGCAAGCCGCAAATCCCTTGAAATCGGCCAGCGACACCCGGCCACTGATGATGTCGCTCATATGCACATCAATGGCCGCGAATCCGGCGCGGGAAAAGGCGTGCGCCATTTCCAGCTGGCCGTTGACGCCTTGCTCGCGGAGGATGGCGATACGCGGTTGCACTGCACGGCCGATAAACGGCGCCGCGATGTTGTCGGCAGGATCGAACGTGAGTACGGCGTTCAAGCCCGGATCGGTTACGTCCTTCAACCGGTCGAATTCCTGTTGCGCGGTGAGCGGATTGTCGCGCAGCGACTGAATCAGAAAACTGGTTTCACTCCAGGCCGCTTGCAGGTCGATTCGCTTCTCGGCCAGCAACGACCGGGTGGCGCGAATCACCCGCAATTCATCGTGCACATTGGGGTGCCCGATCACGTGGCTGACGGTAGCCAGCCCGGCCTCACGCAGGACCTGCATGACCCCCGCACGTTCGGCCTGGCGAATCTGTATCACCGCGCCGAGCTCTTCGTTGAACAAGGCCGCCAGCACGGCATCGGCTTCACCTAATTTCTTCGCAGTCCCGCTGACATCGTAATCATCGACATCGGCTTCGCGCTCCGCATAGGTGAGCGCATCCAGGTAGATCGTCACGCCGCAGCGCGACGCAAACATCATTTCGCTGAGCGTCACCAGCACGCCGCCATCGGAACGATCGTGGTAGGCAAGGATCTTCCGGTCGCGTGCGAGCCGCCGGATGGCGGAGAAGAAACTCCTCAGCCGGGCCGGGTCGTCCAGGTCCGGGGCGACGTCGCCCACCTGTCCGTACACCTGCGCCAGCGTGGATGCGCCAAGACGGTTCTTGCCGCCGCCCAAATCGATCAGCACCAGTTCCGTTTCGCCGGCGCCGTTGACCAGCAATGGTGTCAGCGTTTTGGCGGCATCGTCCACCCGCGCAAACGCCGTGATCACCAGGGAGACGGGGGCGACCACCTGCTTCTTTTCCGCGCCGTCGTCCCACATCGTTTTCATTGACAGCGAATCCTTGCCGACCGGAATTGAAATGCCCAGCGCGGGACAGAGCTCCATCCCCACTGCCTTGACCGTTTCAAACAGGCGGGCATCTTCACCCGGAAAGCCGGCTGCGGCCATCCAGTTCGCCGACAGTTTGATGTCGCCCATCGCCGCCACGTCTGCCGCGGCGATGTTGGTGATCGCCTCGCCCACGGCCATGCGCCCCGACGCCGGGGCGTTGATGATCGCCAGCGGCGCGCGCTCGCCCACCGCCATCGCCTCGCCTTGCAGCGTGCGATAACCCATCAACGTGACGGCACAATCAGCGACGGGCACCTGCCAGGGCCCGACAAACTGGTCGCGTGCCGTCAAGCCACCGACGGAGCGATCGCCGATGGTGATCAGGAACGACTTGTCGGCCACGGCCGGCAGCCGCAGGACCCGGTAAGTGGCCTCCTTCAGTTCCATTGCCGACGTGTCCAGAGGCGGCAATGCGGCTGCCACCGACACGACGTCTCGATGCATGCGCGGCGGCTTGCCGAGCAACACATCCATTTCCATATCGACGGCATGATTGCCAAACAGCGGGTCGTCCACGACAAGCTGCTGGGCCAAAGTAGCCTTGCCCAGCACCGCAAACGGGCAGCGCTCGCGCTCACACGCCTGGCGAAACCAGTCGAGCGATTCGGGGGCAATCGCCAGCACGTAGCGTTCCTGCGATTCGTTGCTCCAGATCTCGCGCGGGCTCATGCCCGGCTCTTCAGACGGCACGGCACGCAAATCGAAACGCGCACCGGCCCCGCCGCCGTGCGCCAGCTCCGGCATCGCGTTGGAAATGCCGCCCGCGCCGACATCGTGCAGGCTCAGTATCGGATTGGCGTCCTGCCTCTGCCAGCAGGCATCGATCACTTCCTGGCAACGCCGTTGCATTTCCGCATTGGCACGCTGCACGGAATCGAAATCCAGCGCTTCCGTGTTGGTTCCCGAGGTCATCGACGAGGCCGCCCCGCCGCCCAGGCCGATGCGCATGCCCGGCCCGCCGAGCTGGATCAGCAGCGTCCCCGGCGGCAGTGGCTTCTTGTGGGTGTGGCGGCTGGAGATGTTGCCCAGTCCGCCGGCGATCATGATGGGCTTGTGATAGCCGCGCACCACGCCATCGGCCAATTGCTCGTAAGTGCGGAAGTAACCGGTGAGATTGATGCGGCCGAATTCGTTGTTGAAGGCGGCGCCGCCGATCGGCCCTTCGATCATGATGGCCAGCGCGGACGCGATGCGCCCGGGTTTGCCGTACTCCTGTTCCCAGGGCTGGCGATGCCCGGGAATGTTCAGGTTCGAGACGGAAAAACCGGTGAGCCCGGCTTTCGGCCTGGCGCCGGTGCCGGTGGCGCCTTCGTCGCGAATCTCACCGCCGGAACCCGTTGCAGCCCCCGGCCAGGGAGCGATCGCCGTCGGGTGGTTATGGGTTTCGACTTTCATCAGGATGTGCGTTTCATCCTCGTGAAATCCAAATTGCCCGGCAGATTCCCCGTCGGCGGCGGGAAAGAAGCGCTCGATGGTGGCGCCCTGCATGACTGCGGAATTGTCCGAATACGCCACCACCGTGCCCTGCGGCGCCAGCCGGTGCGTATTGCGGATCATCGCGAACAGGCTGTTGTCCATTGTTTTGCCGTCGATGGTCCACGACGCATTGAAAATCTTGTGCCGGCAATGTTCGGAATTGGCCTGCGCGAACATCATCAGCTCGACGTCGGTCGGGTCGCGGCGAATGCGTTGATAGTATTCAAGGAGATAGTCGATCTCGTCGGGCGCCATGGCAAGGCCCATGTCGGCATTGGCCCGGCTCAATGCCTGTCGGCCCTCGGCCATCACCGCCACCAGCATCAATGGCGCCGGCGATTGCTCGACAAACAGTTCGTCCGCGCCGTCTAGTGAAAAGTGCACCGCCTCGGTCATCGGGTCATGTATCGCCTCGGTGACGGCGTCGCGAACCGGCGCGCTCATGGCACCCTCGCAGTCGACAACAAACAGCGCCCCACGCTCGATTCGATGCACACTGTCGAGACCGCAATTGCGGGCGATATTGGTCGCCTTCGAGGCCCAGGGAGAGATCGTGCCGATGCGGGGAATCACCAGGAAAATTTCGCCTTGGTGCGCTGGCGCCGCCTGCCCGCCGTAAGTCAGCAATTTCCGCAGCATGGCCGATTCGCCCTTGTCCAGCACGCGCGTGGTGTGAACAAAATGCATGAACGCGCACTCGATCGAGCGAACCGAAGGGTGCGCGCGCATCAGGGATTGCCGCAGTTTGTCGAGACGAAATGCCGATAGCGCCGGCGAACCGCGCAGCACCAGAACCGGCAATGCCGCGGCGGGAACAACAGGGGGGGGATTCATTGGCGGAGAAGCGGGAATGAAGTGGGGCGGGAGGTGAAATTATACCGGAGGGGCTCCTCCGCCCGCGGTCGCGGACAACTGTCGTTCAGGCTATTTCCATTTGAGCGCCACGCGAATCTTGCGGAATTCCCCGGCATCGAGGCTATCCGCCCACAGCGGAATCACCCGCGGCCACCAGCGTCGCCACGCCGCATCCCCGGGGAGCCGATAGCGGAGCGCGGTGAACCACGGCGCAACGAATGCTCTTGGCAGAACGATACCGTCGGACTCGGCGGAACCGGGATGCTTCGCGGCATTGGCGAAACGCACGCGAATGCCCAACCTGGGTGAATTCGCCCGGTCATTTGGTGTGCCCACCTTCGTGCCTGCCGGCGCCGGCGGCGGATCAAGGTCAAAAAAGTAAAACGCACCGACCGAATACCGCCCTTTGAGCAAAATCAGCCACAGGTCCGCCGCCATGGAAAGTACAAACCCCGCCAGCAGCGACAGGCGCACCCACGCCGGCAATCCGCTGACCAGCCACAGCACCGGAAAGGCCAGCAGGGTTCCCAGCAAAGAAATGCCCAGGTTGATGTGGGACACGCGCAGCGTAATCCAGCGAGGATCCGGGGATTTGTTATGAGGGTCTTGAACTTCGGACATGGGAATAAATCTACAATGGCACGGCAGCGCGGCATGCAACCGTTTGCCTGCCGAATCGTCAGAAAGAATATTGTCCCATGAGCGACCGCTGGATTTCCGGGCTCACCGATCAAGGTGCGCGATTTGCCGATGGGCGGGTGGCCGATTATGGCGACCCGGTCGCCGAGCTGGCGGCGAGTGCCAGCCAGACCATTATTTGCGATTTGTCCCACGACGGCCTTATCCTCGTCAGCGGCGACGATGCGGCCGCGTATTTGCAGGCGCAGCTGTGCAACGATGTGCTGGCTCTGGACGAAGGCATGGTGCAGTGGAATGGCTGGTGCTCGCCCAAAGGCCGCTTGCTGGCGACGTTCCTGGTCTGGAAAGGCCGGCAAGGCTATATGCTGCAACTGCCGCGTTCATTGCTGGCAGCCGTGCAGAAGCGCATGCAGATGTTCGTGCTGCGATCGAAAGTCACGCTTGCCGACGAGAGCGCCCAGTGGGTTCGATTCGGCGTCGCCGGGCCGCAAGCCGGGTCCTTGATCCATGCCGTCACCGGTCAGGTACCGGAAGACGCGATGCGCACCCTGCATGTCGATGGCGGCCGGATCGTGCGCCTGTCGGCAAACCGGTTCGAGCTGGTCGCCGGCGTGGACGACGCCATTGTCTGGTGGCACGAACTGTCGCGCCGGGCAACCGCGGTCGGTGCGCCGATCTGGGACGGACTGCAGATCCGTGAAGGCATTCTCACGGTGGTGCCTGGCACCCAGGATCTGTTTGTGCCGCAGATGGCAAACTTTGAATTGATCGGCGGTGTCAGTTTCAAGAAAGGCTGCTATCCCGGCCAGGAAATTGTCGCCCGGACCCAGTACCGCGGCATCCTGAAGCGGCGCATGGCATGGATTCATGGCGAGGCAGCGGACGTTCCGAAACCCGGCGATCCGGTCTATTCACAGGAGTTTGCCGAACAGGCGGCCGGCACCATCGCCAGCGCCGCCGCGGCACCGGGCGGTGGTTTCGATGCGCTGGTGGTGGGGCAAATCGAGGCCCTCAAAGGGGGCACATTGGCGCTGCAATCGCCCGATGGCCCCAGGTTGACGGTGTTGCCGCTGCCCTACGCGGTACCGGAATTGGCGTAGGGTGCGCAATGCGCACCGTTGCCAATATATGCGCCAATGGTGCGCATTGCGCGCCCGACGACTGGGGGTTTTGCCGAGATTGCAAATACATGGCCGCCGAAAATCCTCCTCGGTACCCCTTTACAAAGGGGGAGGCGAAACGTGACGAGTGTGCCGGCGAACTACGCCGAACAGTCGAACAAGCCCCTAGCCTGCATATTTCATGGGTCGGCCCCTATTCGTCACCATTTTCACTCTTCGCAAAGGTCAACTTTGTGAAATCCAATTTGTACTGCGTGCTACACCGGGCCTTCGCGCTCGATAGATTTGGCCGGACACACGGCAAGCCCTGCGGCTTGCCATGTGCCTGCCAAATCCGAGTGCCCTACCGGGCGCGAGGA
>JANNGY010000527.1:0-13272 GCA_031404095.1 Betaproteobacteria bacterium
GTCGCCGTGATGTCCCCGCAAGGGCGTCAACCAACACGGATCCCGACAATTCAAACACAAGCATCCGGCCAGCCGCCCCAATGGCGGCAAATAACTAGGCAGCACCAACTAGCGAGTACAGCAATGAAAACCTTTTCAGCGAAACCACACGAAGTCGTGCACGCGTGGCTCCATGTCGACGCGACGGACAAGATTCTCGGTCGCCTCGCCGCCGAAGTCGCGTCGCGTTTGCGCGGCAAGCACAAGCCCGAATACACGCCTCACGTTGATACCGGTGATTTTATCGTCGTCACCAACGTGGAAAAATTGCGCGTGACCGGTAACAAGGCCGAAGACAAGAAATACTATCGGCACTCAGGCTACCCCGGCGGTATCTACGAAACCAATTTCACCAAGTTGCAGGCGAAGCATCCCGAGCGCGTGCTCGAAAAGGCGGTCAAGGGAATGTTGCCAAAGGGCCCGTTGGGCTATGCAATGATCAAGAAGCTGAAGGTTTATGCGGGAAATACGCATCCCCACAGCGCCCAGCAACCTCAAGAACTCAAGATCTAAGGAACCGAGAACATGGTCGGTAAATATCATTACGGAACAGGGCGTCGCAAGAGCTCTGTCGCACGCGTATTCATGAAGCCCGGCAAGGGTGACATCGTCGTCAACGACAAGCCGCTGGACATTTATTTCTCCCGGGAAACCGGTCGCATGGTCGTTCGTCAGCCGCTGGAATTGGTTGGCAGCGTTGACAAGTTCGACATCATGGTCAATGTCTTTGGTGGCGGCGAGTCCGGCCAGGCCGGTGCCGTGCGTCATGGCATCACCCGTGCCCTGCTGGACTACGATGCAACGCTGAAACCAGTGCTTTCGAAAGCTGGTTTCGTTACCCGTGACGCGCGCGAAGTCGAACGCAAAAAGGTTGGCCTGCACAAAGCGCGCCGCCGCAAGCAGTTCTCGAAGCGTTAAAGGTCTCAATTGCGCGATGTTCATCGCCAGAATGGAAAAAGCCGCACTTTGCGGCTTTTTCCCCTTTTGGCGCCCGTGGAATTCCCCTCGAAAGCTGCAACCACCCGATGCTGAGCGACATGAAACTCCGCGGCTCCTGGCGCAAGATCCGGTCAAAGATCGGTATTCGCTCGGACAAAGTCGCCATCAGGACGCATACGCCGTGGTATATCAAGTTCGGCGGCTATGGATTGATGATGGGTGTCGCCGCAGCTGTCGCATGGTATCTGGTCGACAACAGTTACAAAATAACCGGATTCAATCGCGAAGAGGCAAAGGCCGAAATTGCCAAGCTCAAAGAAGACAACGAGCGGGTGAAACGCGAATTCGCACTCACCAAAACCCTGCTCAACGAACGGGAAAGTCAGCTTAGCGTCGAAAAGGCTTCGCAGGCGGAATTCAGTCGCAACCTCGCGCAGTTGCAGGAGGAAAATTCCAGCCTCAAGGAGGACCTTGGGTTTCTGCGCAACATCATGTCGAGCGGCAGCGTGCCGGAAGGATTGGCGATTGCCAATCTCAAGGTGGAAGCGGATGCGTTGCCCAATGAGTATCGCTATCGCCTGCTGCTAACCCAGGGTGGCCAACGCAAGCAGGATTTCAAGGGCAAGGTTCAGGTGATCGTTCGTGCGCAGGCGGGGGCCCAGCAGACCACATTGAGTTTCCCACCGGATACGGAATTGCGTACAACGGGGGGGGCTTTGGAGTTTCGCTATTACCAGAAGATCGACGGCCGGTTTAGAATTCCGGAAGGGTCTCAGCTGAAAAGCGTTCAAGTACGCGTCCTGGGGTTGCCGGGGTATGATGTCCGCAGCCAGCGCAGCGTAAACTTCTAGGAGGTCTCGCATGTTTGGTAACAAATCCAACAAACCCAGTCCCATCGATAGCCTGATCGGTTCGGGCTCCACTATTACCGGTGATGTTCATTTCACTGGCGGGTTGCGGGTCGATGGCTGCGTCAAAGGCAACATCAGGGCCGTTGGCGAAAAGCCAGGTACGCTGGTACTCTCCGAGATGGCAAAGGTCGAAGGGGAGATCGACGTCGGCCATGTCGTGATCAACGGCACCGTCGCGGGTCCGGTGCGCGCCAAGGAATACCTCGAACTCCTTCCCAAGGCACGAGTCACAGGTGATGTGAGCTACAAGACGATCGAAATTCATGTCGGCGCCATCGTCATGGGCCGCATGGTGCATGAAGGGGAAGCCAGGCAAGGCGAAAAAGTGATCGAATTCAAGTCGGCCGCCATCAATTGAGAGTACGCTAGGTTGAATTCGCTTTGAATGACCCGACCTGAGAAGCAGTCCATATCGAAATTCTGGAGATTGACCATGAATGACATGTCCATGATGCCTTCGCCGTTGTTGTTTACCGACAATGCAGCGGACAAAGTGAAAGCCCTGATCGTCGAGGAAGGCAATGACGATTTGAAACTGCGTGTTTTTGTCACCGGCGGCGGCTGTTCCGGCCTGCAATACGGCTTCACATTTGACGAAATCGCCAACGATGACGACACCGTGATGGAAAAGAATGGCGTCAAGTTGCTGATCGATCCGATGAGCTATCAATATTTGGTCGGTGCCGAGATTGACTACACCGAGGGTCTGGAAGGCGCACAATTTGTCATCAAGAATCCGAGTGCAACCAGCACCTGCGGCTGCGGATCGTCATTTTCGGTCTGATCGCAGAGGTTGGCCGGCAATATCGGGCTGCGTTTGGCGGCCTAGTTCGCTATAATTACTTGTTTCGCAAATCATTTCAGGGGTAAACCATGGCTGGAGAGAAGAAACGTACGCGCCGCAACACGCTTGAGCGTCGTTGCCTTGGCAAGGACTACAAGCGCCTGTTCATGGGCTCGAGCAAGTCCATTTTCAAAATGCTGGAAAAGATCAAGAAGATCTAGATCTGATTCCGCGACAAACAAAAAAGCCGCTGGAGCGATCCAGCGGCTTTTTTGTTTGTGTTTTCGTTTATGGCGGGCGAAAAGAACGACTCGCTCACTGCACACGGTCAGAAAGCAGGTGAAAAAAACAGGAAAGACCCTGACCGACAGGCAAAACTTGCTGCGGCGCAACATCGAAAGTCATTGACACCTCGATGGTCGAGTAATACGCTCATTTCAAACGAACGTTTGAATATTTCCAATAGCTACAGCAACTCACTGATAGCAAACATCTTATGCCATCCAGCCTCATTCAGAAGTTGTCCCGCACGCCGGAAAGTCCGGCCGATCGCCCGGCCGAAACCGTCGACACCAAGTCGCGCATTCTTGATGCGGCGGAAGAACTTTTCATGGAACATGGCTTTGAAGCAACGTCACTTCGCCTGATCACCACGGCTGCCGGCGTCAACCTGGCCGCCGTCAATTATCACTTCGGTTCGAAAGAAGAGTTGTTTCAGGCGGTCCTCACCCGGCGGCTCGACCCGATGAACCAGGAACGGATGCGATTGTTGTCGGCCTATGAAACAGGTGCGGGCAACCATCCGCTGACCTGCGAGAAAATAATTTCGGCCATGTTCATTCCGGCATTGAAGCTGGCGCGCGATCACCGGACCGGCGGCAAGAATTTCCTGCGCCTGCTGGGTCGGGCGTACGCGGACCCGGCGCCGTTCATACGTGAATTCCTGTCCTCCCAGTACGCGGAAATGATCGCCCGATTTCGCGCGGCATTTGCACGCGCCCTCCCGCACATTCCGCGCGAGGAACTGTCATGGCGCCTTCATTTTGTGATGGGCGCGCTTTCCTACACGCTGGCCGGTACCGATGCGCTGAAAATGATTGCGCAGTTCCAGCCGGGCGACACCGAGAATGATGAAAAGGTCTTGCGCCGCCTCGCCCCCTTTCTTGCCGCAGGACTGCGTTCTCCGGTTGATACCGCATCGGACGCGCACCTGTGGTTCGCGGACACCTGATTTCCGAGCTATCGAGATATGCATTTAACAGAAGTCATTGAAAAGGAGACGTCATCATGTTGACGATTTTACTCATCGTTGCAGTCGCGATAGGCATCGCTTGGGCTCTGGCATATCACGTCGCCAGTGCCGCCTTGTGGGCGTTGGTCGTGGGGGTAGGCCTAGTCGGCCTCACCGCTGCCGGCGCGCTCACGGGAGCCGCCATCGGCCTGGTCTGGTTCGCATTCATCGCGATCGCGCTGATCGCAAACGTGAAATCCGTGCGCCAGGGCCTGCTTAGCGGGCCGATATTCAGGATTTACAAAAAGCTGTTGCCGCAGATGTCGCAGACCGAACAGGAAGCGCTTGAGGCCGGCACCGTCTGGTGGGACGGCGACCTGTTCAGCGGCAAACCCGACTGGAACAAACTCCTCGACTATCCGGCGCCGAGGCTAACGGCGGAAGAGCAGGCGTTCATCGACGGTCCCACCAGCGAATTGTGCGCCATGGTCAATGAGTGGCAGGTTACGCAGGAATTGTACGATTTGCCGCCGAACGTCTGGCAGTTCATCAAGGACAAGGGATTCCTCGGCATGATCATCCCGAAGGAATACGGCGGAATGGGCTTCTCGGCCTACGCGCACTCGCAGGTGGTGATGAAAATTTCCACGCGTTCCGGCACGGCGGCCATTTCGGTGATGGTGCCGAATTCGCTTGGCCCCGGCGAATTGCTGTTGCACTACGGCACGCCCGACCAAAAGAACTACTATCTGCCGCGCCTGGCGAAGGGGCTCGAGATCCCGTGTTTCGCGCTGACCGCGCCCGATGCCGGCTCCGATGCCGCGTCGATGCCCGATGCGGGCATCGTCTGCAAGCAAGTGTGGGAAGGCAAGGAAACGCTCGGCGTCCGTATCACCTGGGAAAAACGCTATATCACGCTCGGCCCGGTCGCCACCATTCTTGGGCTGGCATTCAAGTGTTTTGATCCGGACAAACTGATCGGTGACAAGACCGACCTGGGCATTACCTGTGCGTTGATTCCAACATCGCACAAAGGGGTCGAAATCGGCCGCCGCCACTTTCCGCTGAATGGCGCATTCATGAATGGCCCGAATTCCGGCAAGGATGTGTTCATCCCGATGGACTGGATCATCGGTGGCCAGGCGATGCTCGGCGAAGGCTGGCGCATGCTGATGGAGTGCCTTGCAGCCGGGCGCTCGATTTCGCTGCCGGCACAATCCATCGCCGCCGGAAAATTTGCCTCGATGGCCAGCGGCGCATATTCTAGGGTGCGCCAGCAATTCAAGACCCCGATCGGCAAATTCGAAGGCATCGAAGAGCCGCTGGCTCGAATCGGCGGCTACACCTACCTGATGGACGCCTGCCGCACCGTGACTGCCGGCGCGTTGGACATGGGCGAAAAGCCGTCGGTCCTCTCGGCAATTTCAAAATACCACATGACCGAACGCATGCGCATCGTCATCAACGATGCGATGGATATCCACGGTGGCAAAGGTATCTGCCTCGGGCCGAACAATTACCTGGGCCGCGCTTACCAGATGACGCCGGTTGCCATTACCGTCGAAGGCGCAAACATACTGACGCGATCGCTCATCATCTTCGGCCAGGGGGCGATTCGCTGTCACCCGTGGGTGCTGAAAGAGATGAAGGCGGCGGGCGAGGATTCGCTTGAGAAATTCGATGAGGCTTTCTGGGAGCACATCAAATTCACCGTCTCAAACGCGGCGCGATCGATGTGGACCGGCATCACCGGCGCCCGTGGCCTGCCGTCACCCGCGTGCGAGGATACCAAGCGCTATTACCAGCAGATGACGCGTTTCTCGACTGCCTTTGCGCTGCTGGCCGACGTGAGCATGTTTGTCATCGGCGGCTCGCTCAAGCGCAAGGAAAAACTCTCCGCGCGACTCGGCGACGTGCTGTCCCTTCTCTACCTGTCGTCCTGCGCGCTGAAATTCTATGATCAACACGGCCGCCAGAAAGACGAACTGCCGCTGCTGCGCTGGGCGCTGCACGATTGCTCTTTCAAGATCCAGGTCGCGATGGACGGCATCATCGCCAATTTCCCGAATCGCGCGATCGCTTTCGTCCTGCGCCGACTGGTGTTTCCGCGCGGCCTGACGCTGATCCAGCCGAGCGACCAGATGGGACACGAGGTTGCCGATCTCCTGATCCAGCCGTCAGCGGCGCGCAGCCGCCTCATTGCGGGCATCTATTTGCCGAACGATGAAAATGATGTCATCGGCAAGCTGGAAGCCGCCATGCACGCGGCCATCGCGGCGGAGCCGATCGAAACCAAAGTGAGAGCGGCCAAGAAAGCCGGTCGCCTGACGTCGCGCGGTACTGAGGCGCAATGGAACGAAGCAATGAAGTTGTCGGTCATTACCGAAACCGAGTTGGCGCAATGGAAGCGCGCCCGTGCATTGCAGCACGAAGTCATCATGGTCGATGACTTTGACAAACACTTCGGCAAACACGCCACCGTACCGGCCTGGCAGCAGGCGGAGGCGGCAGAATGACGGGCAACAAACGCGTCTATGTGGTCGATGGCGCCCGCACACCCTTCCTGAAGGCCAGGGGAAAGCCAGGTCCATTCTCCGGGGGTGACCTGGCGGTCGGCTGTGGCCGGCCGCTGCTGGCGCGGCAGAAATTCGCGCCCACTGAATTCGATGAAGTGATCGTCGGTGCGGCCATGCCATCGGCCGACGAAGCGAATATCGGGCGAGTGGTGGCACTGCGCCTCGGTTGCGGCGACAAAGTGCCGGCCTGGACCGTCATGCGAAATTGCGCCTCGGGGATGCAGGCTTTGGATTCGGCCTGCATGAACATACTCGCAGGAAAATCCAGCCTGGTGCTGGCCGGGGGAACCGACTCGATGAGTCACGCGCCGTTGCTGTTCGGGCCGGCCATGGTGAACTGGCTGGCCGACTGGTATGCGGCGAAATCGTTCGGCCAGCGTGCCGGTGTCGCCGTGCAGTTTCGGTTGGCTTACCTGGCGCCGGTCATCGCCATCCTCAAGGGACTCACCGATCCGATTGTCAAACTGTCGATGGGCCAGACCGCCGAAATCGTCGCGAAGCGATTTGGCATCACCCGGCAAATGATGGATGCGTTTGCCGCCGAGTCGCACCAGCGTGTGCTGGCCGGCCGTGCCGCCGGGCACTATGGCGAGATCGAGCCGCTGATTGACGGCAGGGGAACGGTGTACCAGGAGGACGATGGCGTGCGCACCGACTCCACGCCGGAACGCCTGGCGAAGTTGCGGCCGGTGTTTGACAAGACCTATGGCAGCGTCACCGCGGGAAACTCCTCGCAGGTGACCGACGGCGCCGCGATGCTGATTCTCGCCTCGGAAGGTGCGGTGGCGAAGTACGACCTGAAGCCGCTGGGCGCCATCGTCGATTCGCAGTGGAGCGCACTGGATCCGGCGGAAATGGGACTGGGACCGGTACACGCCATCACGCCGATGCTGACGCGCAATGGCCTCGGACTGGGCGATCTCGACGCGCTGGAAATCAACGAGGCTTTCGCCGCGCAGGCGCTGGGTTGCCTCGCTGCCTGGGAGTCTGAATCTTATTGCCGGGAAAAACTTGGCCTTGACAGCGTCGCCTTTGCCAAGTTCGGCAAATTGGATCGCAGCAAATTCAACGTCGACGGCGGCGCGATCGCGCTGGGCCATCCGATCGGCGCTTCCGGCGCGCGTGTGGTGTTGCATGCGCTGAAAGTGCTTCAGCGCACTGGCGGCAAGCGCGCCGCCGCGTCGCTATGCATCGGCGGCGGGCAGGGCGGTGCAATGCTGGTCGAACGCGCCTGAACCGAACGGGCCCCGCAAGCATGAAATCCGTGACCGTCATCATCATTGATGCCGTATGGGGCACGCGTCCTGTGTTGACTCGCAATCTTGCCACGCGCATCTGACGGTTCCATGTTGCCGACCGCGATCCTGTTCGATCTCGACGACACGCTGTTTGATCATCGTCGCGCGTCCGCCATCGCGCTCGGCGCCATGCACGCCGCGCATGCGCCAGACCTGCCGTTCGAGCCATTCGCCACCCGGCATGCCGATGTGCTGGAAGCCTTCCACGTGCGCTTTCTCGCTGGCGAACTGACGCTGGATGAAGCACGCGTCGCGCGCATGCAGGCCTTGTTTGCACTATGCGGCCGCGAGATTGATACTGGCCAGGCCGAAAGGGCGGCGCTTTTGTACCGCGAACAGCATCAGGCCAATCGCCATCTCGTGACGGGCGCCTTTGAATTGCTGGAGATGCTGCACGGTCGATGCCGGCTCGGCATTGTCACCAATAACAGCGTTGCCGAGCAGACGGACAAATTGCGGGCGCTCAATATTTCCGGCTATTTCGATGCCGTGGTGATTTCCGAGGAGGTCGGCGTGACCAAGCCGGATCCGGAAATATTTGCCATCGCGCTGGACCGCATCGGCGCACACCCGCAGGACACGGTCTTCATCGGCGACAACTGGACTAACGACATTGCCGGCGCGCAGGGCGCGGGAATGACTGCCGTCTGGCTGGACCGCCGCAGCGAAGGTCCAGCATTGGCGGGCGTCCCAGGCCAAAAACAGCCGGGAAGCCGCGCCAGTGCTGGAGTTTCATCAGCAGCCTTCGTCACTATTACCTCGCTGGCGCCAACGGCGTCGGCGATCGCGGCCATAAAAACCGCATTTACAAAACGCACCCCCGGGGAACAACAGCATGAGCATCTGGAAACACTGGCGACTTGACGTTGACACGGCGCAACTCGCCTGGGTCACCTTCGACCGCGCGAATTCGTCGACCAACACCTTCTCGAGTGAGGCGCTGAACGAGCTGGCCGACGTTTGCGCCAGGCTGAAAGGCGATCCGCCAAAGGGCGCGGTATTTCTGTCGGTGAAGGAAAACGGTTTTGCCGCGGGCGCGGATATCGACGAATTCACCACGCTGAAGAGCGCCGAAGAAGCGTTTGCCTTTACCAAGCTGGGCAACGATGTTTTCGACCAGGTTGAAGCGCTGCCATTTCCAACTGTCGTGCTGATTCATGGCTTCTGCATGGGCGGCGGTACCGAACTGGCGCTGGCGTGCAAGTACCGCATTGCCGACGATGGTCCCAAGACCCGGATGGCGCTGCCGGAAGTCATGATCGGCATCGTCCCCGGCTGGGGAGGCGCCAAACGAATGCCGAAATTGATTGGCGCCGCGCAGGCGCTGGATCTGATGCTCACCGGCCGCGCGGTCGATGGCCGGCGTGCGAAACAAGTGGGGCTGGTTGACGTGTTGACGCCACGCCGCCATTTCAGGAATGCGGCGACCATGCTGCTCGCCAAGCCACCGGCGCCGCATCAGCCTGCGCTGAAGGACGCCATCACCAATTGGCCCGTGATTCGCGGAATGGTCGCCGGCGCATCGCTGAAGCAGGTGGCGAAAAAGGCCCGCAAGGACCACTATCCCGCGCCCTACGCGATCATCGACTTGTGGAAGAACTTCGACGGCGATCCGCGCAAGGTTCCCCAGGATCACCCTTACTCGATCTCTGGCATCTTCAGGCACCCGACGACCGCGAACCTGGTGCGCATTTTCAAGCTGCAGGACCGGATGAAGAGTCTCGGGAGCATGGCAAATTCAGACGATGCGCCAGTCCAGCATGTGCATGTGGTCGGCGCCGGCGTGATGGGCGGCGATATTGCCGCATGGTGCGCCCTCAAGGGGTTCACGGTGACGCTGCAGGACCTCGATCATGCTCGCATCGCACCCGCCATCAAACGCGCGGCGGAAATGGTCAAGAAACGCCTCAAGCAGGCGCACCTGATTCAGGCGGCCATGGATCGCCTGATTCCGGATGTCACAGGCGATGGCGCCAATCATTGTGACCTGGTCATCGAAGCCATTGTCGAGAACGCGGACATCAAGAAAAGACTCTACGCACAGATCGAACCGAAACTGAAACCGTCCGCCATCCTTGCCAGCAATACGTCCTCAATTCCGCTGCAGGAATTGTCGCAGGGACTGGCCAGGCCGGATCGGCTGGTCGGCATCCACTTCTTCAATCCAGTCGCGCAAATGATGCTGGTGGAAATTGTCGAGGGCCCGCAGACATCACCGGAGGTGATGAAGCTCGCGCAATCGTTCGTGAAAAAAATCGACAAGCTGCCGTTACCGGTGAAATCAGCCCCAGGCTTTCTGGTCAATCGCATCCTCACCCCATACATGACCGAGGCGCAGGTGATGCTGGAAGAGGGTATTTCCGCTGAGACCATCGATGCGGCGGCGCGCGATTTCGGCATGCCGATGGGGCCGATCGAGCTGGCCGATACGGTGGGTCTCGATGTCGGCCTCGCGGTCGGCAAGGAACTCGCCAAGCCGGGCGGCCCAGAGCCAAAGAAAATTCAGGAACTGGTGGCCGCGAAAAAACTTGGCAAGAAGACAGGCGAAGGATTTTACAAATGGGTGGGCGGCAAGCCGCAAAAGGCCGGCGTCGCAGGCTCCGCGAATCTTGCGGCGCTATGGATGCGCATGACGCTGCCGGCCGTTAACGAAGCCGTCGCCTGCGTGCGTGAAGGCATTGTCGCGGACGCGGATTTGTGCGATGCGGGGGTCATTTTCGGTACCGGTTTCGCGCCACATCGTGGCGGCCCGATCAACTACCTGCGTTCGGCGGGCAAGGAGAAATTACTGGCGGAGATGAAGCTTCTTGAGAACAAGCATGGCGCGAGGTTTGCGCCTGACGCCGGCTGGCAATCGATCTGAAGGTTTTGCCGCCGATGAACCAGGCACTTACGATATGGAACCGCCTTCAGGACAAGCCACTGGGGAAATGGCTGTTCTCGCGAATCATCTGCTGGAAGGCGCCGTTTTTCGGCACCATCGCACCGCGATTCGAAATATTGCGGCCCGGATACGCCAAGGTGAGCATGAAAAAACGCCGGGCCGTGCAAAACCACATCGGCACGGTGCATGCGATCGCCGCCTGCAATCTCGCGGAACTGGCCGCCGGCACGATGATGGAAGCAAGCCTTCCCGCTTCGATGCGCTGGCTTCCGAAAGGCATGGCCGTGCAGTATCGGAAGAAATGTGAAACCGATCTGATCGCCGAGGCGACCGCCGACGACCTTGCGGCAGGGCCGGCACGCGAGGTGCCGGTCAGCGTGGACATGCGGGACGCACACGGCACGGTGGTGGTTCATGCCGACATCACCATGTACGTGAGCCCACGAAAGACGGCCGTATGAATCCTGACACTTCCCTTCGCCGGCCATGCCGTCGCTGATCGTGAACCTGGCCCTGCCGCGTATAATCAACGCTCATGTGCGTGCCGGTGGCGCGCCCGCCGGCAACGCTTGTTGGCGTGCGCCCGGGCCAATTTCCGCCCGCGCCAAGAGTGTCACGATCACCCCCAGGAGACAGTATTTGGCGGACTCGACCATCCTGCAAAATCGCCGTGGCACGCGCTACCTGATGTTCGATGACTCGGCAACGCTCGCCGAAGTATTTGCCCTGCGCTGCCGCACCTCGCCTAACGCACCGGCCTATCGCGAATTCGACGGCACGACCAAGGAGTGGAAGGGAGTCGATTGGCGGGAGGTGGGCGCGCGCGTGGCGCGTATGCGCGAGGGTCTGCGTCGCGAGGGCCTGCAACCTGGCGAGCGGATGGCGGTGATGTTGAAGAACAGCATCAACTGGATCATCGCCGATCAGGGCGCATTCGCGCAGGGGCTGGTCACGGTCCCGGTGTTCGTCGACGACCGGCCCGACAATATTGCTTTCATCGTCAACGATGCCGACGTCAAGCTCATCGTCATCGAAGGCGAGGACCACTGGAAGCGGCTGAAGACGGTGCGCGATCAACTGGGGCCGCTGATACGCATCCTCACCGTGAAACCCGTCAATGACGCCGATGAGCCGCGCCTGACATTGCTGGCCGACTGGCTGCCCGCCGAACCCGGCAGCTTCGAGCGCGCGGCGGCCGGTGGCGGAGATCTTGCCACGATCGTCTACACCAGCGGCACCACCGGCCGGCCCAAAGGCGTCATGCTCACCCATCGCAATATCCTGTCGAATGTGCAATCGGGCCTGGCCGTCTATGACGTCTTTCCGGAAGACATATTCCTGTCGTTCCTGCCGCTATCGCACATGTTCGAGCGGACGGCGGACTACTACTTGAATGTCGTATCCGGGGCCACGATCGTCTTCTCGCGCTCGATTCCGCAACTCGCCGAGGATTTTCGCATCGTCCAGCCCACCATCATCTTCTCGGTGCCGCGCATTTATGAACGCTTCCTCGCCGCCATCAATGACCAACTGAGAAAGTCGTCATCGGCCAAGCGCAAGCTGTTCGCTCTGGCCGTCGACGTCGGTTGGGGCCGGTTTGAATACCAGCATGCTCGTGGTCCCTGGAAATTTTCCTTCCTCTTGTGGCCGCTGCTGAAGGTGCTGGTGGCCGATAAATTGCTGGCGCGAATGGGCGGCAAACTGCGCTTCGCGGTGGCGGGGGGCGCCGCACTGTCGCCGGTGGTATCGAAAGTGTTTGTCGGTCTTGGCCTGCCGATTTGCCAGGGCTATGGATTGACCGAGGCGTCGCCGCTGCTGGCCGTGAACCTGCTCGACAAGAATGAACCCACCTCCGTCGGCCCGGTGGTGCCCGGCGTAGAAACACGCATCGGCGAGAACAGCGTTCTGTTCGCGCGTGGTCCCAACATCATGAAAGGCTACTGGAAGAATCCGGAGGCGACGCGCGCGGTGCTGTCCGACGACGGCTGGCTCAATACCGGCGACCAGGTGCGCATCGACGAGCAAGGCTTCATTCATATCACCGGCCGCATCAAGGAGATCATCGTTTTGGGCAACGGCGAGAAAGTCCCGCCGGTCGACATGGAACTGACGATCCAGCTGGACCCCTTGTTCGAGCAGGTCATGGTTTATGGCGAGGCCAAGCCATACCTGTCGGCAGTCGTGGTGCTGAGCGATGAAGAGTGGGGAAGGACCGCAGCGGAATCGGGGCTTGATCCGGCGCTTGAAGGCGAGGGCAGGGAGAAGGCGGAGAAATTCCTCGTGAAGCGAATCGGCAGCCAGATCAAGGAGTTTCCGGGCTACGCCGGCATTCGCAAGGTTGCGGTCGCACGCGAAAAATGGACCATCGACAACGGCCTTATCACGCCGACATTGAAATTGAGACGCAATGCCATCGTGCAGAAGTACGCGATGGCCATTGAAGAAATGTACAGAGGACATGTGCTATGACCCACGAGACTGGCGAGGCGTTCTGTGAAGTGGCCATTCAGTCCGGAGTCTTCCCATTCATGGCTCCCCCTTTGCCAATTCGCGGCCATTCAGGTCGGCTGCAATCGCTCGCAGTTGCTCCAGTGCGGCTTCGAGATCCTC
>JANNGY010000528.1:0-21050 GCA_031404095.1 Betaproteobacteria bacterium
AAGAAGGCCGCGGCGCCGGCTAAGAAATAAGGAGCCAGGACATGCAAGTTTCAGCCAATCTCTGGGGCGTTCGTCTTTCCGCACAAAAGGGTCGCCTCGTTGCGGACCTGATTCGCGGCAAGAAGGTCGACCTCGCCCTGAACATCCTGGCCTTCTCGCCGCAAAAAGGCGCGACGATCATCAAGAAGGTCCTGGAATCCGCCATCGCCAATGCCGAGCACAATAACGGCGCTGACATCGACGAGCTAAAAGTCGCCAAGATCATCGTCGAAAAAGGCCCGGTGTTGAAGCGCTTTACCGCGCGCGCCAAAGGCCGCGGCAATCGCATTATTAAACCGACTTGCCACGTCTTTGTGACGGTTGGCGACGGCAAGCAATAAGGGGCAACGATGGGACAAAAAATATCGCCGATTGGGTTTCGCCTGGCCGTCCACAAGAACTTCGCGTCAAAGTGGTATGCCAATAGCAAGAACTTCCCGATCATGTTGCTTGAAGACATCAAGGTTCGCACCTATCTCAAGAAGAAGCTGGCTAATGCCTCGGTCGGCAAGATCATCATAGAACGACCCGCCAAGAATGCGAAGATCACCATTTACTCTTCGCGTCCGGGCGTCGTGATCGGCAAGAAGGGCGAGGACATCGAAAACCTGCGCACGGAATTGACCAAACTTATGGGCGTGCCCGTGCATGTCAACATCGAAGAGATTCGCAAGCCGGAAACCGACGCGCAACTCATCTCCGATGGCATCACCGCGCAGCTGGAAAAACGCGTGATGTTCCGGCGCGCCATGAAGCGTGCGATGCAGAACGCCATGCGCCTCGGCGCACAGGGCATCAAGATCACGTCGTCCGGCCGCTTGAACGGTGCAGAAATCGCCCGTACCGAGTGGTATCGCGAAGGCCGTGTGCCGCTGCATACGCTGCGCGCCGATATCGACGTGGGCTTTTCAGAAGCGCACACCACGTACGGTGTGATCGGTGTCCAGGTTCTCGTATATAAAGGCGAAGTGCTGGGTAAGGGCCAGGAGCCCGTAGCCGCACCGGAGCCGCAAGCAGAAGCGCGTAAACCGCGCAGAGCAGGAGCGAAAAATGCTGCAGCCAGCTAGACGTAAATACCGCAAGGAACAAAAAGGCCGGAACAAAGGTATCGCGACCGCCGGTGCAAAGGTGTCCTTCGGGGAGTTTGGTCTTAAAGCCGTCGGCCGTGGTCGATTGACCGCGCGCCAGATTGAGGCTGCACGCCGTGCCATGACGCGCCATATCAAGCGCGGCGGCCGGGTGTGGATCCGAATTTTCCCGGACAAACCGATTTCCAAGAAGCCGGCTGAAGTTCGTATGGGTAACGGCAAAGGCTCACCAGAGTATTTCGTGGCAGAAATCCAGCCTGGCAAGGTACTCTACGAAATGGACGGCGTCGATGAGGCGTTGGCACGTGAAGCGTTCTTGCTCGCAGCAGCGAAACTGCCGATCAAGACCACCTTCGTTCAACGCATGATGGGTTAAACGGGAGAACCGAGATGAACACAAAAGAAATGCGGGCAAAATCCCCCGACGACTTGAACAAGGAACTGCTTGAGCTTCGCAAGTCGCAATTTTCATTGCGCATGCAGGTTGCTACCCAACAGTTGACCAAGACCACTGAACTTGGTCGTGTAAAGCGTGAAATCGCGCAGATCAAGACCATCCTGACCGAAAAAACGAGGGCTGCATAATGACTGTAACCGCAACGACAACCACCGCAGCAAAATCCAAACGCACCCTGACCGGTGTCGTCACCAGTGACAAGATGGACAAGACCATTACTGTCCTTGTAGAACGCCGGGTGATGCATCCGGTGCTGGGTAAAGTGGTGCGCCGCTCCAAGAAATATCACGCGCATTCGCCGAACAATGAGTTCAAGCAAGGCGATACCGTGATGATCGAGGAAACCCGCCCGCTTTCCAAGACCAAGGCATGGCAAGTGACCAAACTGGTGGAAAAGGCGCGCATCGAGTAATGCTGGCGCACTAGAAATAAGAACACCCGCGTCATTGAACGCGGGTTTTTTTTGCCCGCGCTGAAGCTTGGCTTGCCCTGGTATCGGGTAAATTGCGGCGATCAGGGCGAAGTCCCGCACCACGTGTGCCACATTTTGCGGTATTCATACTCGATGTACCGTGCAAGTTGTCCGGCGTCCAGCAAAGGCGAGGCGGATAGTTTGTCGCGCATTCGGCTTCGTAACTTGTCCAGTTCCTTCGGGTTTGCAGCCAATTCCAATGCAATCCGCACATACGCTTCATCATCATTTGCGATCAACGCCGGCATACCGGCGTTCGCAAGCAAGCTGGCGCCAACCCTCCCCGCATGCCGATTGCCCCGGAGTGTCACCGTTGGAACCCCCATCCACATTGCTTCGAATGTGGTAGTCGTTCCATTGTACGGAAATGGATCGAGACCAATGTCTATCTCGTGGTAGCGGGAGAGATGTTCGTCGAATCCTGCATCCTTTCCGGCAAGGACAATGCGTTCGCGCATTACGCCCTGTTCGTTGAAAAGTCCGAAGACTCTCTCCCGCGTCTCGTTGCGTTCGAGTCCGGCGGATTTCAGATAGATGCGCGCCGCCGGCAACTGCATGAGAATTTTCGACCAAAGTGAGATGACGCGATCCGATATTTTCGGTAACGCGTTGAAAGAGCCGAATGTGACGTAGCCGTTGCGTAGTGCCGGAGTTGCACGCACCGGCAAGGCCGTTTCCGGTGGCAGATAACACAAGAACGACGCGCGCAAGCGAATCAATCTTTCGGTATAGAACTCATCGCCCGCACCCGGCGGGTCGGCATAAATGTCGGTCATTCGATAATCGATGGCAGAAAGACCACTGGTTGCCGGGTAGCCAAGGTACGTGACCTGTATGGGAGCCGGCTTTCTTGCAAACGTGAGAAGCCGATGATGTGCCGTATGCCCGGATAGGTCGACAAGTATGTCGATACCGTCCTGCCTAATCCTTGAAGCAAGCGCCGCATCGTCAATATCACGACACGGCAGCCAGTGGTCTGCAATCTCGATAAATCGCCGGGTCACTGCGTCTGCGACGCTATTGTTGCAATAGCAAAACACCTCAACATGGGTACGATCGTGCAACTGCAGCAGCGGTTCGGCGAAAAACGCCACCGAATGCCGGCGAAAATCCGCCGACACATAACCGATCTTGAGTCGCTTGCCCGGTGCTCGCGAATTTGTGTGTGGCACCCAGCTCGCACGCAATGGTGCTTCATGGCGGTGCGCAAACGCCACTGCCTCGGCAAACGCTGCCTGCGGCGTCACGGAATCCATGTAGTGCAGTGTCCAAAGGAGATTGCTGTGCGCTTCCCAAAATCCGGGCTCGATGGCGAGGGCACGGCGGTATGCAGCAACGGCTTCGTCCAATCGCCCCTGATCGGTGCGTGCATTGCCAAGATTGAAGAATGCCGCCGCGTGGCCCGGATGAATGGCGACTGTCACCTGAAACTGTTCCGCCGCCGCCTCGACCTTGCCTTGCTCAGCCAGCACGTTGCCAAGGTGATAGTGCGCGTCGGCGAAATCCGGCTCGGCGTCGATGGCGGCTTCATAACTATCCACTGCGGCTGCGGGATTGTGCTGCGCACGCAATGCATTGGCGAGGTTGTAATGCACGACAGCGTGTTTCGCATCTCTCGAAAGCGATTGCCGGAAACTTGCGATCGCCTCCTCGTTCCTGCCCTGTGCTCGCAACATGGATCCAAGGTCATTCAAGTACGCGGCGCTGGTCGGGTTTGAAGCGATCGCGGCGCGCGCAAGTTCAATTGCCGCGTCAAGGTGCCCCGTTTGAAAGGCAACCAGCGCGAGGCAATGCAGCGCATTGGCTTCGTGCGGGATTTGCGCAAGAATCTTGCGGCACAGCGACTCACAGGCGGCAAGATGACCCGCAGCGAGGTGGCCGAATGCGACCTCAAGTGCGGCAGGAATATCCATCCCCGAAGGGCCAGTCATCGCCACCACGGCTGACAGCCAACATGGCGGATAAGGAAAACTCCGCCTGGGGCGGGCTTTCCAGGCCAATATGCCGCCGGTCGCCGCCCCCGTGCTTGAGTTTCGCCAATCCTAGCGCAGCGCCTGCTCAATGTCAGCCTTCAAGTCGATCAGGTCTTCCACACCCACTGACAATCGGACGAGGCTGTCGCTGATGCCCAGCTCGCGGCGGATGTGCGGTGGAATTGACGCGTGCGTCATGATGGCAGGGTGCTCGGCAAGACTCTCCACGCCGCCAAGGCTTTCAGCGCAAACGAAGATCTTCACGTTTTCCAGAAAGCGCCGCGCCTGTTCAAGGTCACCCTTGAGAATGACGGTAACCATGCCACCGAATCCGTTCATCTGCTTCTTCGCCAGCGCGTGCTGCGGATGCGATGCGAGACCCGGGTAGAAGACCTGCGCGACGCTTGAGTGCGTGGCCAGCCATTGCGCAACGGCAAACGCGCTGGCGCAGTGCCGTTCCATGCGCAGGTGCAGCGTTTTCAATCCGCGCATGGCGAGAAAGCTGTCAAACGGACCGAGAATGCTGCCAACCGCGTTATGCAGAAATGTCAGTTTTTCCGCAAGCTCGCCCGTCTCGCGTACAACCACCATGCCGCCCACCATGTCGGAGTGGCCATTCAGATACTTGGTGACGGAATGCACCACCAGGTCGAAGCCATGATCGAGCGGGCGCTGCACGTATGGTGTCGCAAAAGTGTTGTCCGCCACCGCGATCAGCTTGTGTTTTCTGGCAATGGCGGCAACAGCAGACAGTTCGACCAGCTTCAGCAGTGGATTGCTGGGCGACTCGACCCAGATCATCCGCGTGTTCGGTTTGATGGCGGCCTCAATTTTCGCGGGCTCGGTCATGTCCATGAAGGTGAAATCGAGCCCTGCCGATCGCCGCCGCACCTTCTCGAACAACCGGTAACTGCCGCCGTATAAATCATCGAGCGCAATAACGTGGCTGCCGGTGTCAAGCACATCAAGGACTGTTGCGGACGCAGCCAGCCCTGAAGAAAACGCATACCCCTGCACCCCATTCTCGAGGTCAGCCACGCAGCGCTCGAACGCCATGCGCGTGGGATTTTGCGTGCGCGCATATTCGAATCCCTTGTGAACGCCCGGGCTTGATTGCGCGTAGGTGGACGTGGCATAGATCGGCTGCATCACCGCGCCGGTCGAGGGATCGGGTTCCTGCCCGGCATGGATGGCACGGGTGCCGAAAAGGTGTCTGGCGCTAGTCATGTCATTGCACCCTTCTGCGCAGGAAATTCAACAGGTCATAGCGGGTAATCAGGCCGAGGAACTTGTCCGCATCCATGACAATCGCGATATGCCCCCGATCGAAGATCGGCATCAGTCGATTGATCGAATCGTTCACCTGCAGGGTATCTAGTTTCGAAGTCATCGCCTCTCGCACCGGAGAAGTGAATCGCGCCTCGTCGCCGTAGATTGAAAGCAGGATATCCGATTCGTCGATAATGCCCACGACCTTATCGTTTTCGAGGACCGGCAGTTGCTGGAAGTCGTATAGCTTCATGCGCGCATATGCTGTCTGCAACGTGTCATCCGGCTTGATGGTAACCGTTGCGCGATCCTTGTGATGTCGCGCGATCAGGTCGGTGAGGTCGCCCTTGTTCTCATGCTTGATAATGCCCTGGTCGGTCAGCCAGTAGTCGTTGTACATCTTTGACAGATATTTGCCGCCCACGTCGCAGATGATTGTCACCACGCGCTTCGGGGCTGTTTGTTCGCGGCAGTAACGCAAGGCGGTTGCGAGCAAAGTGCCCGAGGAAGAGCCACCCATGATGCCTTCCTTCTGCAGCAACTCGCGTGCCGCGAGCAGCGCCTCGCCATCGGCAATCGCATAGGCTTTGCTCGCGAGCGAGATTTCCAGGTTGGCCGGCACATAGTCGCCGCCGATGCCTTCCACCAGCCACGAGCCGCTCGGGCCATGGGTGCCGGTGTTGACGATCTCGTTCAGGATCGAGCCCTTCGGATCGGCCAGCACCATTTCCACGTGCGGTGCGACACGCTTGAAATATCGACCCATTCCCGTAATGGTGCCGCCGGAGCCCACGCCGGTGACCACCGCGTCCAGTTTGCCCCCCATCTGCTTCCATATTTCGGGTGCGGTCCATTCCTCGTGCGTCTGCGGGTTGGCAGGATTGGAGAACTGATCGATGAAGTGCGCGCTTTCACCGCGCGCCTGCATCTCGGCCGCGATGCGCTTGGCCATGTCCTGGTAATACTCGGGATGCCCCTTGGACACATCCGAGCGCGTCATGACGATCTCCACCCCCATGGCGCGCAGGTGAAAGATCTTCTCCTGGCTCATCTTGTCGGGAATCACCAGCAGCAGCTTGTAGCCTTTGTGAATCGCGGCGAGCGCGAGGCCGAGGCCGGTGTTGCCGGCAGTCGCTTCAACGATGGTGCCGCCCGGCTTGATCTTGCCGTCGCGCTCGGCGGCCTCAATCATGCGCAAGCCAATGCGATCCTTGATGGAGCCGGCAGGATTATTGCACTCGAGTTTGGCGTACAGCTCACAGACGCCGGTATCCAGATTGTTGAGGCGAACCAGCGGCGTATCGCCGATCAAGTCCAGGACGTTGTGGTAGCGGCTCATAAACTCCCTTCAAAATCTGTCGCGCACGGGTGGCGGCGAACATGGCGCCCGGCCTTGTGGGCAGGCTCGTGAAGCCGCTATGTTACGCGCTTCCGCCGCTGTCATTGCAGCCGGAATCATCGCCCGGCCTGCGGGCAATGCCGAGTATCGAACGGCCAATCGCCTCGGCGACCTTGATGCCATCGACACCTGCGGAAAGAATGCCGCCCGCGTAACTGGCGCCCTCGCCGGCCGGATAGAGCCCCTTCACGTTGATGCTCTGAAAATCCTCGCCGCGGGTGATCTTCAGCGGCGACGACGTGCGCGTTTCCACGGCCGTCAGCACCGCGTCATGCATGGCAAAACCGCGAATCTGCTTGTCAAAAGCCGGGATCGCCTCGCGGATGGCGGCGACGGCGTAATCGGGCAGGCTGGCCGCGAGGTTGGTCAGATGTACGCCAGGTTGGTATGAAGGCGTCACCGCACCGAGCGACGTTGACGCGCGCCCCGCCAGAAAATCGCCGACCAGTTGCGCGGGTGCTTCATAGTTGCTGCCCCCCATTTCAAACGCACGAGATTCCCAATGGCGCTGGAATTCGATCCCGGCCAGCGGCCCGCCGGTGCCGTGCCCCGCGAAATCACGCGGATCGATGCCGACGACAATGCCGGCGTTCGCGTTGCGTTCATTTCGGGAATACTGGCTCATGCCGTTGGTCACCACCCGTCCTGCTTCCGAAGTGGCGGCGACGACCGTGCCGCCAGGACACATGCAGAAGCTGTATACGCTGCGGCCGTTGGCGGCGTGATGCACGAGTTTGTAGTCGGCCGCGCCAAGCAGCGGATGGCCGGCGTGCGGACCCAGGCGGGCACGATCGATGAGCGATTGCGGATGTTCGATGCGAAAACCAATCGAAAACGGCTTGGCTTCGAGGAACACGCCGCGCGCATGCAGCATTTCAAAGGTATCTCGCGCGCTGTGCCCCACGGCCAGCACCAGATGGCCGGTGGCCAATTCCTGCGTTTGTCGGCTACGCACATTGAGGATCCTGATGGCGCGCAATTGCCCGCTTTCGACAAGCAAATCCGTCAGCCGGTGCTCGAACCACACCTCGCCGCCCAGTGCAATGATCTCTTCTCGCATCCTTTCCACCACACCCACCAGCCGGAATGTGCCAACGTGCGGTTTGCTTACGTACATGATCTCTGCCGGTGCCCCGGCTTTGACGAATTCGCTCATCACCTTGCGGCCGAGAAAGCGCGGGTCCTTGATCTGGCTATAGAGCTTGCCGTCGGAAAAGGTGCCGGCACCGCCTTCGCCGAATTGCACATTCGACTCCGGATTCAATTTTCTCTTGCGCCACAGGCCCCAGGTATCCTGGGTACGCTCGCGCACCGACTTTCCCCTTTCCAGCACGATCGGCCTCAATCCCATCTGTGCCAGGATCAGGGCGGCAAAAATGCCGCAGGGTCCGAATCCGACCACGACCGGTCGGGCAGCCGGCGCATACCCGGGCGGCGCATGACCGACAAAGTGATAGCTCGTGTCAGGCGAAGGTTTCACGGACGTGTCGCGGCGCGGTTTCCGCAGCGCCGACGCTTCATCATTCAGGCGGACATCAACGCTGTAGACGAACAGCAGGTTGTTTTTTTTGCGGGCATCGTAGCTGCGTTTGAAAACGCTGAAATCGACCAATGCCGACGAGGGAATTTGCAGCTTCTTTAGGATTGCCAGTTCGAGCGCCGATTCAGGATGCTCCAGGGGCAGGCGCAGTTCGGTAATTCGTAGCATGTGGCGCGATGAGGAATAGTTGGCGCAAGCATAGCACTGCATGCCGGCCGGCAATTCCGATTCCGGCCCTCGACGAATCGTGGCACACTCCACGACAGCGACTGCCGGGAGCAAGGGTCTGCTTCAACGGTCGCAATATGATGAATGGGAGCGCTTGTAAATGACGCCGCTAAAAGTTCGAGGCAGGACGTTGAATCCGCATGGGCACGCGTTGATTTGCACGTCGCTGGTTGCCCGGACGGCGGATGGCCTGCAGGATGAACTGGCGACTATCTTGCCGAAGAAGCCGGACGTGATCGAGTGGCGGGTCGATTTCTTTGGGGAAATCGTTGATCCGGTTCGGGTGCTGGCAGTCGCCCGAACCATTCGGCAGGCGGCAGGCGCTATTCCGCTCGTCTTCACCCGCCGCGCGTCCCACGAAGGTGGGGAGGCAATCAGCCTGGCCGAAGATGCGGTCGTCGCGCTTTATGAGAAAGTTTGTGCGAGCGGGGCCGTCGATATCATCGACTATGAGCTCTCCCAGTCTGCCGAAAACCGGGCGAAATTGCGGACGGCGTCGCACGCGCACGACGTGGCGATGATCATGTCGCATCACGATTTCCACAGTACTCCGCCATGCGTTGAAATAGTGGAAAGGATCGTCGCCGCCGAGCGCCTTGGTGCGGACATTGCCAAGGTGGCGGTGATGCCGCAATCGCCCGCCGATGTGCTGGTTCTGCTGGAGGCGACACTTGCTGCAAGCCGGCAAGTGCAGATCCCGATGATTACCATGTCGATGGGGGGAATTGGTGCGATGACCAGGCTTTGCGGATGGATGTTTGGATCCGCCATGACTTTCGCGGTCGGAAAGGAAATCTCCGCGCCCGGCCAAATACCGATCGAGGAACTTCGCGCGGCACTGGACACGATGCAGCGTGTCGTATCCGTCAAGCGGGCAACATAACCCGGCGAGCGGGTCACTTGCCGGCATTGCCACTTTGCGCGGCAGGCTTGTCTTTGTGCGGTTGCGACCCCGTCCCCGAACAGGCGTCCACCACGATCACCATCTGCGTCGACTTCAAGCCGCTTTCGCCTGGTGGCGTGCACCGAACGAATAGCTTCGATTATTTTGGCTGCCGCCGCATCGGCAATACTCCAAGCACGAGCGCGACACCAATCAACACAATAATGCCGCCGCCGATCATGCTGGCATTCATGGTTTCGTCGAAAAAGAGTACGCCCCACGTCGCTCCAAAAACGGGAATCAGGAATGTCGCCGAGATGGCGCGCGTCGGTCCTACGTCGCGAATCAACCGGTAGTACAAAAGGTAGGCGATGGAACTGCAGAGGATTGCCAATCCGCATAGTGCAAGCAGGACATTGGCCGCCGGCATGACGGGAGGAACATACATCAGGCCCAGCGGAGCGACCACAATGGCGGGTAGCACCAGCGTGCCCACGGCAATACCCATGTTGGGAACGCCCCGCGTAAATTTTTTTGTATAGACGATGATGAAGCCGTAGAGACAGGTGGCGGCGATGGAGGCTGCCGCAGCCGTGAGCGTCTCTGCCGTCAACGGAATCGGGCCGAGGTTAATAATCACTCCGACACCGGCCAGGCCGAGGGTCATCCCGAACAGGCGCGCCGCTGTAAGCTTTTCATCGAGCATGAATGAGGCGAACAGCGCGGCAAAAAATGGCGACAGCGCATTGAGGATGGCGCCATAGCCGACGGGAAGTGTTTTCATCGCGAACGCAATCAGCGCAAACGGCAGCGCCGAATTCAGCATGCCGATGAACAGATACTGTTTCCACCATTTGGCGAATTGCAGGTCCTCGCGCGTGGCGAGCGCGTACGCGAGCAGCACCACGCCGGCGATCGAAATGCGCAACCACATGGTGCCGATCCCGCCGAACACCGGGGCCACTGTCCGCATGAAAGCGTAGGAGCCGCCCCAGATGGCGGCAAGGCTGAAAAGGCGGAGGAGATCGGCGGTGCTCATTGTTCGAGTGATTCGGCGGGGGATTTCGTGGGATGAACGAGTATCGCATCTTGATATTCGTGCGGCCGCCGCTTTTCGAGCGACAAATCCATGCCCCGGGCAGTGCGTTCATGTGGAAATCGCTGGTCGACACTGCGCCCGGCGGGAATGGCCAATGCAATTACGCCGGTCCGGTTGTCGCGCCAAAGAAATACTCGGCAAGCCACCACGCAACGGCGGCCACAAACGCCGAACAGGGGATGGTGAGAATCCACGCCCAGACAATGCCGCCGGCCACGCCCCAGCGCACCGCATTGAATTTTCGCGCGGCGCCGACGCCGACGATGGCGCCGGTGATGGTGTGGGTGGTCGAGACCGGCACACCCATCGCTGTCGCGATGAACAGCGTCATGGCCCCGCCGGTCTCCGCACAGAAACCGCCGACCGGTTTCAGCTTGGTGATCTTCTGGCCCATGGTCTTGACGATCCGCCAGCCGCCAAAGAGCGTTCCCAGCGCGATCGCCGCATAGCAACTGATGATCACCCAGAACGGCACGGGGTCCTTCGCGCCGGAAACGCCGGCGGCAATCAGCAGCATCCAGATGATACCGATGGTCTTCTGCGCATCATTGCCGCCGTGCCCCAGACTGTAGAGCGATGCCGACACCAGTTGCAGGCGCCGGAACCACCGGTCGACGCGACGCGGCGCCGTTCGGCGCAGGATCCATGCCACCAGGATCATCAATACGCTGCCGAACAGGAAACCCAGGAACGGCGAGACGAAAATGAACAACACGGTCTTCATGAGGCCGCTGGTGATCAGCGACACCGTGCCGGCCTTGGCCACTGCCGCGCCGACCAGTCCGCCGATCAGTGCATGCGAGGACGACGAAGGGATGCCGTAGTACCAGGTGATCACGTTCCAGAAAATCGCGCCGATCAGCGCGCCCATGATCACCAGGTGATCGACCACCACCGGATCGATGGTGCCCTTGCCAACGGTGGCGGCGACCTTCAGCTGGAAAACGGCGATGGCAAGGAAATTGAAAAACGCCGCCCATGCCACGGCGTACTGTGGCTTCAGGACGCCGGTGGACACGATGGTGGCAATCGAATTGGCCGCATCGTGGAAGCCGTTCATGAAATCGAAAATCAGCGCAAGCGCGACCAGAAAGATGATCATTTCCATGCTGATGGTGAGCGAGGCCATGTCCGGTGTCCGCAGTCGATTCTTGTCTTTGCGCGAAAGTTACGCGTTTTCCAGCACAATGCCTTCGATGATGTTTGCCGTGTCTTCGCAGCGATCCGTCACTGTCTCCAGCAGTTCATAGATGGCCTTGAGCTTGATGAGCTGGCGGGTATCCGGCTCGTCGCGAAACAGCTTGGACATCGCCGAACGCAGGACCCGGTCAGCCTCGGATTCGAGCTGGTCGATTTCACTGCAAATCTTCAGGATGGCCTGCGCATTGTCGAGATTCGACAGCATGCCGACCGCGAGTTTGACCTTCTCCGCGCAACTGACACAAATATCGGCGAGCTTGCGCGCCGCATCCGACACTTCGCGTACGTCATAGAGCACCACGCATTCCGCCACATCCTCCATGAGGTCGAGGATGTCGTCCATGCGGCTGATGAGCTTGTGGATATCCTCGCGGTCCAGCGGCGTGACGAAGGTCTGGTGCAGCAGTTGGATGGTCTCGTGAGTGATCCGGTCGGCCTTCTTCTCGATCGAACTCACGTTCTGCGCATGGGCTTCGCGATTGCCCATGTCGGACAGGAACGCATTCAGTTCGTGGGCCCCCTCGACCACCAGCGAGGCATGGTCATTGAAGAAATCGAAGAAACGCCCTTCCTTGGGCATCAGACGTCCGAACATGGCGCACCCCTTTGCGGCCTGCCGTGAGGAATGTGACAGGCAAATGACAAATTTGTGACTGCCCGGATTGTAGCGGATTGGCGGCACGCGTTACCGCGATCGGTTGCAGAGTCAGGTACGACACGCGCCTGTCCAGCCCAAGAGCCATGCTCGACGCGCTATGTCTGGTACGCAAGCCTGGCTGCGGCTTGCGGGCGGCGGATCGCCGACCGCAAAGCGAATTAATCTATACTCCTGACGCCTGCCAAGCCGCATGGAGTTCCCGGCGTGACGGGCAAACCTACATGACGGGCTTTCGAAAAAATTCGTGGCCCTTGCGGAGTGCCCCAAGCCATGCTGAACAAGAAAGACATCAAGGTCGCCGCCCGAAGCGGATCAATGAAATTCGCGCGCCATGCGCGTGCCGGCGCGCGCGGACTGCCCAACGATATTTACGATTGGCATGGCGTGCCGATCCACTATCGTCCCGGTACCAGCGATACGACGGTAATCTATGAGGCACTGATCAAGTCCGGCCGCAAGGGCGAATACAGCGTGCCCGGCAACATGGCTCCCAGGGTCATTCTGGATATCGGCGGCAACATCGGTGTCGCCACCATTTTTTTTGCCCGCCTGTTTCCCGACGCGATAATTCACACCTTCGAGCCGGTGCCGGACAACCTGGTGCTGTTGCGCAAGAACGTGGAAACGCTGAAAAACGTCACGGTGCATCCGGTGGCGCTGGGCAAGGAAGATGCCTCGACACAGATCTTCTGGAGCGAGGAAGACGCCAACCTGGGCGGTTTTTCCCTTTATGGCAACAACGCCAACGTCGGAAAGTCGGTGACCATCGACGTACGCCGCAGCGCAACCTACCTCGCCCAGCAGGGCATCACCTCGGCAGACATGATCAAGATTGACACCGAAGGCGCGGAATTCGATATCCTGACTTCGCTCGACGATGCCATGCTCGCGCGCGTGAAATGGATCGTCGGTGAACTGCACGGCATTTCGGATTTCGAGCTGCTGGCGCACTTGTCCAAATCGTTTGATATTGACGTCAAGCGCACTCTGGGCAAGAAGTTCTTCAATTTCAATGCCTGCAACCGCTCCTTTGTCGAGGAGGCGCTGCGTTCGGGCTGGCAACAGCGCCGATGAATTGATGTTGGCTCGACGATCACGTTTTTCGAACGCTGACCCTCCAGCAAACCACGCGGCCCCGCAGAGGCGGCGACGACAAGATTTCTGCAGTTTTGCGGCCTCCCCCCGCGGTGCGGATCGCCATTTGGTGGGCTTTCCGGCGGCATAATGCCCTGCGAGGCGCGTCAGCGCTGGAGTTGTGAAATACCCCCGGCCGCTACGCGGTCGTGGAATGAGCACGGCATCGTTTGATCTGCCTCAAGCAAGCCCCGCCGCCAATGGGTAAAATGGCGAAAAACCAAATTTGTTCAACCGCCCGTCTGGAGGAGTCATGAATATTCGCCACATTGCTGTGATGTTGGTCGCTTCGCTTGTCAGTAGCCTCGCCGCCGCACAGCCCTATCCCACCAAACCCGTGACGCTGATCGTGCCGTTCTCGGCCGGTGGCCCAACCGATACGGTCGCGCGCCAGGTGGCAAGCGTCATGTCCAAGTCGCTCGGGCAGACAGTCATCGTCGAAAACGTCGGTGGTGCCGGTGGCAACATCGGCAATGACAAGGTCGCCAAGGCGTCGCCGGATGGCTATACGCTGCTGCTGATGCATATCGGCATTTCCACCAGCGCGACCTTGTATCGCAATCTGCGCTACAACGCCGTCAATGACCTCGAACCGATTGGCATGGTGACCACGGTGCCGATGACCATGATCGCCAAACCGGATTTTCCGCCGAAGAACATGAAGGAACTGGTTGACTACGTGAAAGCGAACAAGGACAAGGTGTCTTATGCCAATGCCGGCATCGGCGCGGCCTCGCACCTGTGCGGCATGCTGTTCATGAGCGCCATCGAAACCGACTTGCTGACCGTGCCCTACAAAGGTACTGCCCCGGCCATGACCGATCTGCTCGGCGGGCAGGTGGACTTCATGTGCGACCAGACTACCAACACCACCGCGCAGATCAAGGCCGGCAAGGTCAAGGTCTATGCGGTCACGAGCAAGACCCGGGTGGCCTCGCTGCCCGACGTGCCGACCATGGAAGAAGGCGGTCTCAAGGGATTTGAAGTCGGCATCTGGCACGGCATGTGGGCGCCGAAGGGCACGCCGAAGCCGATCCTCGACAAGCTCAATGCCGCGCTCAATGATGCGCTGAATGATGCGGACCTGAAGAAGAAATTTGCCGACCTCGGCACCACGCCGGAACCGGTGGAGCGCCGCAAACCCGAAGTGTTGCGCGCGCACCTGTCGGCGGAAATCGCCAAGTGGGCACCGATCATCAAGAAGGCCGGCATCTACGCCGATTGACTCGGTCCGCGGAAAACGTCATACCTGCTCGTATGGGGATGACGCTTAAGGAAAAACGCCCGGTTCCCCGGGCGTTTTTCGTTGGCCCCGGAATTCCCGCTAAACTTCCGTCATGGTCAGGAAATCCTTCACGCAAAATACCATTGCCATGGTGTACGACTTCGACGGCACCCTGTCGCCGCAGCCGATGCAGGAATACACCGTGCTGCCGAAGATCGGCATTGAGCCGGAAGCGTTCTGGGCCCGGGTACACAAGGAGGCGACCGAGACCGGCTCGGACCCGATGCTGGTGTACATGCGGCTGATGATGGAAATGCTGTACAAGAACGACGACGTGCGCATCACCCGCGAGGACTTCGCCGCCATGGCCGGGCGAATCCAGTATTTTCCCGGCGTAGAGGAATGGTTTCCGCGCATCAACGCCTACGTGAAGAAGCGCAGCGCCTCGACGGTGAACGTCCATCACTACATCATTTCCGCCGGCCAGAAAGAGATCCTCGAGGGCGTGTCGATTCGCAAGTATTTCAAACAGATCTATGCCACCGAATATCATTTCAACCAGTACGGCATCGCCAATTTCCCCAAGTTGCTGATCACCGATACCTCCAAGACCCAATTCCTGTTCCGCATCAACAAGGGCAAGGAGGCGCTGTCGGAATCGATCAACGAGCACATGCCCGAGAGCGACCGGCCGATCCCGTTTGCCAACATAATCTATATCGGCGACGGCATGACCGACGTGCCGTCGATGGCACTGACCACCAAGAGCGGCGGGCATTCGCTGGCGGTTTTCAACCCGAAAATCCCGAAGAGCAAGGCGACCTGCGTAAGCCTGCTCGATGCCGGGAGGGTGGATTTCATCGCGCCGGCCGATTATCGCGAGGGCGCCAAGCTGGCGACGCGCGTGCAGTTGCTGCTTGACTCGGTGATTGCCGGCATTGCGTACGCGGCGGAAGTGGCGGCGTGTCGCGCGGAGAACGCGGATTGAACTCGACCTGCGACGCTGTTGCCGCCAGGATCAGTCGCCCCGGCGCGCACGGCGATCGCATGGTTTTGAGTGGCTGCGTCGGGACGGGATTCAATTCTCAAGGTGCAAATTGACGTGAGGCCCCTTGCCTTCCAGTTGCTTCGCGAACTCTCGCACGAGCGCTTCGTTTCCGGCGCACTCCTGGCCGAAAAATTCGGCGTCTCGCGCAGTGCCGTCTCCGACGCCCTGCGCGATGCCGGCGAGGCGGGCGTCGACATTTTCAGTCTGACGCGGCGCGGCTATCGGCTGGCTGAGCCGGTCGAACTGCTCAGTCTTGAGCGTCTCCGCCAGTATCTCGGCGCCGTCGCCAACCGCCTGGACGTCGACATCGTCGAGAGTATCGGCTCGACCAATTCCGAATTGACGCAGCGCGCCGCTGCCGGGGCGCCATCGGGCGCCTGCCTGGTGGCGGAAATTCAAACCGCCGGCCGCGGACGGCGCGGACGGGTATGGCAGTCTGCCTTCGGTGCCTCGCTGACCTTTTCATTGCTGTGGCGTTTTGAGAAAGGTGCCGCGCAGCTCGGCGGGCTGTCGCTGGTGGTGGGATTGGCGGTGCGGCGGGCTTTGATTAAATCGGGCCTCGCCGATGGCGACTTGGCGCTCAAATGGCCGAACGATGTCGTCTCCGGCGACCGCAAACTGGCCGGCGTGCTGATCGAAAGCCAGGGCGACATGCTCGGCCCGACGGCGGTGGTGATCGGCGTCGGCATCAATGTGAATTTGCCGGAAACGTTGAAGGCGTCGATCGATCAGCCGGTGACCGATGCAAGGCAACTGGCGGGAACGCCTGTTTCGCGCAATCGATTGCTCGCCGCCGTGCTGGTGGAACTGGTCGGCATGCTTGATGAGTTTCAGGCGCGCGGCTTTCCGGCCTTCCGCAAGGAATGGACCGCGGGTCACGCATTGCACCAGAAACCGGTGCGCGTGCTGGCCGGCGACGGCAGTGTGATGGACGCCGTGGTTCGCGATGTTGCCGCCGATGGTTCCTTGATCGTGACCCGGAACGGGCGCGACATTGTTCTTTCCTCAGGCGAAGTGAGCCTGCGCCGGGTGAAAAATGCCTGACGCCGCGATGCAGCGGGTCCTCGCCATCGACGCCGGGAATACCCGGGTGAAATGGGGCCTGCATGATGGCAAAGAGTGGTTTCTGCTTGGCTCGTTTGCCACCGCGGCGGCCGGCACCGGCGAGGCGTTCAGCCACTTGCCGGCGGAGTCGCAGCTCGACCGGATCATGATTTCCAACGTGGCCGGCCCACACGTCGCCAATCACATCAAGGACGCGCTATACGGATTCGGCCGGCCGCTTGTGTTCATCGAAGCGCAGTCCGCGCAATGCGGGGTCAGCAGCCGCTACCAGCCGCCTGCCGCGCTGGGTGCCGATCGCTGGGCCGCGTTGATTGCGGCACACGCCGCCGCGCTCAGGGTGGGGCTGGCGCCGACACCACTGCTGGTGGTCATGGCCGGTACGGCGCTCACGGTCGACGCACTCACCGTGGACCGCGTTTTCCTGGGCGGGATCATCGTGCCCGGCATCGCGCTGATGCGCGCGGCGCTGAATCGCGGCACGGCGCAATTGCCCGGCCTTCGACCGCAGGACGGTGACTACCAGACCTTTCCGTCCAATACCGTCGATGCCATTTCCACCGGCGCCATTGAAGCCTGCAGCGGCGCGGTACAGCGCATGTACACTCATCTTTCCGCGCAGACCGGCGCGGTGCCGCATTGTGTCGCCAGCGGCGGCGCGATCGGCGCCATCGCGCCGCACCTGCCTTTTCCGCTGACGATAAACGACCATCTGGTTCTTGACGGCCTGGTGGCCATTGCCGCTTCACCTTCATCCCCCTGACCATGGCCCGCTTCTTTTTCCTCCTGCTCCTGCTTGCCAATATCGCCTTTGGGGTGCATCTTTTTCTTTCTGAAACGCGGCCGGCCGCGCCGCCGCCACCGGAAATTAATCGCGAGGGATTGAAGATCGTCTCGGTCGCCGATCCCGGCAAAGCCCAGGCGGAGGCGATCGTCGCACGAAAGCTCGCAGAAAGCCTCAAGGGTTCTGCCTGCGTGGACTTTGGCGTCAGGCCCGCCGACGGCACGCGTGCCGGCATTTCGTTTGCCGCCATGAATCTTGGCGATCGCCTCGCGTCGCGCAGCATCGAGGATTTCACGCGCTTTGCGGTGTCGCTGCCGGCGCAGAAGGACAAGCGCACCGCCGATGCGCTGGTGGCCGGCCTGAAGAAAGCCGGCGTCAAGGACGTATCGGTCATGGGCGACAACGGAATTTCGCTCGGCCTGTATTCGAGCGACGAAGCCGCCAGAAAGGCCGCGAGCGACCTTCAGGGCAAGGTACCAACATTGGTAAAAGACCTGCAAATCACGCCGCGCAGTTCGCAGGTGAAGGAAATGCTGTTCACGGTGAAAGAGCCCGACATGAACATGATTGCGCGCCTCACCATCATGCAGCGCGAATTCGAAGGCAGTTCGCTTAAGGCAGTGGCGTGCCCGGTGGCGGCGCCAGTTGCGGCGGTGAGTGCGCCGGATGCGAAAGGCGGCACGGAAAAGGCAAAACCCTAGCATTGACGAGGCTCGCAGGCCACAATGGCCTTGAAAGCCGCACCAGCGCTAGAGTTTTGGCCGCTACAGAACCTTGCCCGGATTCATGATTCCCTGCGGATCCAGCGCGCGCTTGATCGCGCGCATCAGGTCGAGTTCAACAGCCGATTTGTGCCGCGTGATCTCGTCTCGTTTCAATTGTCCCAGGCCATGTTCGGCGCTGATCGAGCCGTGTAGTTCATCGAGCAAGGCATAGACGATGGCGTTGGCGTCGCGCGATTGCGCGGCGGTCGCCGACGTGCCCGGAAAACTCAGGTTGTAGTGCAGGTTGCCGTCGCCGACATGGCCA
The DNA here is from genome assembly GCA_031404095.1 of Betaproteobacteria bacterium. Classification (GTDB taxonomy): domain Bacteria; phylum Pseudomonadota; class Gammaproteobacteria; order Burkholderiales; family Usitatibacteraceae; genus UKL13-2. Next base: position 18,588 of record JANNGY010000528.1, read on the forward strand.
AAACAGATGACCTCGGCGCCGGGAAAGGCGGCGCCGAGCGCGGCATCGCCACGGGTGATGAATTCGGCGATGCGCGAAATCGGCATGGAGATGTCGTGCTTGACGCTCTTGCCCTGCTTTTTTTCGGATTCGGGAATATGTTCGCGGATATCCCACAGCGCCTGCGCTTGCGCGCCGCTTGAGGCGATGACCGCGTCGATCGCCGCGCCCGAGTCCAGCGCCGGCTCCAGCGCAGTGGCCAGCGCTTCCGCCAGCGCCGCGTCTTGCTGCGTATCGGTCAGCTCAACCAGCACCTGCCAGGCGTGGCGCGCCGCGAACGGCTCGACGGTCGCGGGGAAATGCGTCATCACGTGATCGAGGCAGCGCCGCGACATCAACTCGAAACCAGTGACCCGGTCGCCCAGCGCCGCCTGGATCGTCGCCAGCAGCGTCACCGCGGCCGCCGGATCCTGCACGGCGATGAGCGCGGTGCAGCTTTGCCGGGCTTGCGGGTACAGTTTGAGCACCGCGGCGGTGATGATGCCAAGCGTGCCTTCCGCCCCCATCAGCAAATGCTTCAGGTCGTAACCGGTATTGTCCTTTCTGAGCGCCTTCAATCCATTCCAGACGCGGCCATCCGCCATCACGGCTTCGATACCCAGCACCAGATCGCGGGCGTTGCCGTAGCGCAGCACCGCCGTGCCGCCGGCATTGGTAGAGAGATTGCCGCCGATGGTGCAACTGCCCTCGGCCACCAGCGACAGCGGAAAATAGCGGCCATTTTCCTGCGCTGCATCCTGCACCGCCTGCAGGATGCAGCCGGCATCGACGGTCATGGCATTGTTGGCAAGATCGATGTCGCGAATGCGGTTCATGCGGGTCAGCGAGAGCACGATGGCCGTACCAGTCGTGTCGGGTACGCTGCCGCCGACCATGCCGGTGTTGCCGCCTTGCGGGACAATCGGCGTACCCGTGTCCGCGCACAGCCTGACGACCGCCGCAACCTCGGCGGTATCGGCCGGGCGCACCACGGCGATGGCCCGGCCGAAGTAGTTGCCGCGCCAGTCCTGGAGATAGGCTGCCGTGTCTTCGGCAAGGGTCAGCACATGAGACCCGCCGACGATGGCTTCGAGTCGCTGAACCAGATCGGTGGTCATCGATGAAATCTTTCTGATTGCCGGTGACGCTGCCTGGCGGCTATCGCGAAGCCGCCCGAATTTTCGCCAGCATGGCGGTGGTGGAGCGCTCGAACTGGAACGGGATCGCATGCACCGTTCCGCCCCAGGCGTGCACTTCCGCGCCGCCGACAATATTTTCGATGGCCCAGTCGCCGCCTTTCACCAGCACGTCCGGGCGCGATTCGAGGATGCACTGCAGTGGTGTGTCTTCGTCGAACCATGTCACCAGGCTCACGCACTCGAGCGCGGCTATCACAGCCATCCGGTCTTCGAGGATATTGATGGGCCGGTCATCGCCCTTGCCGAGGCGCTTGACCGACGCATCCGAATTTAGCGCCACAATCAGGGAGGCGCCAAGCGCGCGCGCTTCGGCCAGATAGGTGACATGACCGCGATGCAGCACATCGAAAACGCCATTGGTAAAAACGCGCTTGGCAGGCAGGGCGCCAGTGCGGCGGGGGAGGTCTGCGGGCACGCAGAACTTGCTTTCAAATGAAGGGCGCATCACGCCATTTTATTGAATCAGCGGCGGCAGGTGTTGTTTTCCTGCCGCCGCGCCGGGCCTAAGCGCCGGTGGCGTGAGGCGCCGGCATGGCGGCAGGCGCAATGCTCTCAATCAGTTCCTTGCGAAAACGATTCAAGTCGGCCGAAGTTTCAAAGGTGCGATTGAACAGGGTCGACATCTGCTTGAGTATGCCGTTGACGACGCGGCCCTCCCATACCTTGTCGAACTGGATCTGCGTATCGAGCCAGCGTTCGAGCCACTCCGGGTCCGGCAATCTCGATTGCACGGTATCGTTTGGGAACAGGTCTTTGTTGACATGCAGATTGGTCGGATGCAGCGCCTGCGACGTGCGCCGCGCGCTGGCCATCAGCACGCCGACCTTGGCAAAAGCGGCTTTGGCCTCGTCGCCCGACTTTCCGATGGCGCGCTTCATATAACGCAGGTAAGCGCCGCCATGGCGCGCTTCATCCTGGCTGAGCTGGGTGTAAATCTGCTTGATCACCGGCTCTGTATGCCATTCGCTGGCGCAGCGGTACCAATGGTTCAGGCGAATCTCGCCGCAAAAATGCAGCATCAGCGTTTCCAGCGGCGGCGCGGACTCGAACTCGAAGCGCACCTCGTGCAGCTCGGCTTCGGTCGGCACCAGTTCGGGCCGAAAGCGCCGACATCGTGCGTGTGGCGCGCATGCAGAAAAACATCGAGCGCTCCGGTGAGAAATTCGCTGAGCGCATTCTCACCCCGACGGAGCTGCAAGAATTTCGGCGCGAGTCGCGCCCCGCGCATTTTCTGGCCAAACGTTTT
>JANNGY010000529.1:0-2220 GCA_031404095.1 Betaproteobacteria bacterium
ACGCAGTTTCGGCAAAGCGTGCGCGGTGCGCACCCTACGCGAGCTCTGATGAGGCCGAGAACAAATTCACCGTGGTCAGGGGGGTCAAGGGAGTCAAGGCGCCAGCCGCTCGATCGTCCATTTGCCGTTGTTCAGGCGGTAGTGGATGCGATCATGCAGGCGGTCGCGGCGCCCCTGCCAGAATTCCAGCACCTGCGGCACCACGCGATACCCGCCCCAGTGGGCCGGGCGCGGCGGATTGTCGCCATATTCCGCCTGAAACGCCGATACACGCGCCTCCAGCGCAGTGCGTGACGGCAGCACCTGGCTTTGCGGCGATGCCCAGGCGCTAATGCGACTGGCCAGCGGCCGGCCGGCGTAATAGTCGTCGGACAACGCCGCACTGACTTTCTCGACGCGTCCCTGAATGCGAACCTGCCGTTCAAGTTCCGGCCAGAAAAACAGCAACGCGGCGCGATTGTTCGCGGACAGGTCCTGCCCCTTGTGGCTGTCGTAGTGGGTGAAGAACACAAAGCCGCGTTCGTCGTAGCTCTTGATCAGCACTACCCTCGCCGAGGGCCGCGCCTGGGCATCGCAAGTCGCGAGCGTCATCGCGTTGGGCTCGGGCAGTTGCGCGTTCAGCGCCTCCTTGAACCATTTGTCGAACTGTCCCAGCGGCGTGGCCTCGACGACACTTTCGTCAAGTGAGGCGAGGAGATAGTCGCGGCGCAGGTCGGCCAGAGTTGTCGTGGCGGTCATTTGGATTCTTGTTTGAGGGATTTTTCGGCCATGCGCGCAATGCTGCGTTCGAATGGGAGGCGGGCAAGTTCGTCCAGTGCAATCCAGCGCGCACCGAGCGACTCGTCTGAGAGGGTCACGGCGCTGTCAGGTGAAATGATGAGGTAACGCAAGTCGTAATGCAAATGCGCCGGCTCCGCGCCGCGTGCCGGGATTGCGTGAACATCGACGTCGAAAATATTTTCATCGGCGAGTCGCAGTGAGGGAAGCCCGGTTTCCTCGCAGGCTTCGCGCCATGCGCCCGCCGCGGGAGACACATCGCTGTCGTCGAGATGACCGCCCGGTTGCACCCAGCAATCGAGCTTGGCGTGGTGCAGCAACAGCGCGTGTGACCGAGTGGCATTGAGCACCCAGGCCGATGCGGTGATATGTCCTTCAAGAGTGGAACGCCGCCACCAACGTTGCGAATTGCGTTCGACGAACGCGATTATTTTTTCACGATGCGCGCGCTCTTCGGTGTCGAATGTTCGATGCGAAGTGATCGCTGAAAGGAGGCTTGCCGTATGCATATTCGTTTCGGAAACCCGCCATCTTAATCCTTCCAGAGTGGCAACGCGGACTATTCCCCTGCGCAATCGCGTTGCGCGCATACAACGAGGTATTGCACATTCCGTCGAAGAATGCGTTATATTTGCGCCTGTGGTCCGGTTCACTCTCTGAAACAGGGACGCTCCGCCGCAAGTGTTTGGGAATTTCCGATAACAGACTGGAGGATTTACATGGCTGCAAAGAAACCCGCTGCAAAGAAACCCGCTGCCAAAAAGCCGGCAGCCAAGAAGCCCGCGGCAAAGAAACCCGCCGCGAAGAAACCCGCAGCGAAGAAACCCGCTGCCAAGAAGCCCGCTGCCAAGAAGCCCGCAGCCAAGAAAGCTGCTCCCAAGAAGCCCGCTGCCAAGCGTAAGCCGAATGCAGCCTTCATGAAGCCCCAGACGATCAGCTCTGTCCTGGGTGCGGTCATCGGCGCCGGTCCGTTCCCGCGCACCGAAGTCACCAAGAAGCTCTGGGACTACATCAAGAAGAACAAACTGCAGGATGCCAACAACAGGCGCATGATCAATGCCGACGAAAAGCTCAGAGCGGTATTCGGCGGCAAGAAGGTCGTTTCGATGTTTGAAATGACCAAGCTGGTTTCTGCGCACCTGAAGTAACCGGTTTTTGTCCGCACCGGCCGGTGGCGCGAGATTCGCGCCGCCGGCTTTTTCATTTTTGAATCACAGGAAAGATCGCCATGGCCACCTTGAACCGCGTCGTCCGCCTGATCGCCCGCCCCGTCGGCGAGGCAAAACGCAATGATTTTTCGTTCACCGATGAGCCCATGCCGGCGTTGGAAGATGGCCAGATGCGGGTCAAAACACTCTATCTGTCGCTGGATCCGGCCATGCGCGGCTGGATGAACGAGGCCAAGTCCTACATTCCGCCGGTGGGTCTCGGCGATGTCATGCG
>JANNGY010000530.1:0-1537 GCA_031404095.1 Betaproteobacteria bacterium
CGGCAGCCCGCTGCGCAGCGACGCGCCCAGCTGCACCGACTTGCCGCCGTAAATGACCTCGTCGTCCGCATGGCGAAGCTCGACCGGCTCTCTCATGACAGGATGGTCACTTCCCCGTTGTCCGCATCCACCCGCACTCGCGCGCCATCGGCAATGGTGCGGGTGGCCACCTGGCAGCCGACCACGCCGGGCAGCCCGTATTCGCGCGCCACAATGGCGGCATGCGACATCAAGCCGCCGCGATCGGTGACGATGGCGCCGACCAGCGGCAACACATAGTTGAAGGCCGTCGAGGTGGAGCGCGTCACCAGCACTTCGCCTTTCTGGATCAGGTGCAGCGAATCGATATTGTCGATGACCCGCGCGCGGCCTTCGTACTGGCCGCTGCTGACCGATATGCCACGCACGGTCTTGCCTTCGCTTTCCCTGTCGCTGGCGCCGAACGTGAGGCCCATGAATACACCCATTGCCTGCATGGTGCGCCGGGTGTTTTCCGGAAACCAGTCCAGCGGCGGCGGTGGCGCCGGCGGACCGTTCAGGAACATCGGCGCGGTGTCGTTCGGCACGCTGGTGCGGAAACGGTGGCGCGCGGCCAGTTCGGCGGCACTGGGTGCGGCCACGGGTGTCGCCGTTGACCGGGCAAGATGCGCTGCCCCGGTCAACAGGGCGATCGCCTCGCCGCAGCTCGCATCCAGCACATGCTCCGCCGCCGTGATCGCTCCCTTGCGGGCCAGCCGTCGCCCGGCTTCCAGCATGGCCCGGCGCGAGATGCCGTTCGCCCACAGGTCGCTCCAGTAGCTGCGCTCATCGCGCAGCCGGTTGACGAGGCGCACTTCAGCGAGCAAGTCATCAAACGCGGCTCGATGCTCCGCGGGGACCGCCGCGCGGATCCTGGCAGTCTGCTCCGCGACGCGTTGCGCGGTCTCGGCAACCTCGACCGGTGAGTACTTCGCCTGGAGTGCCCTGACCAGAATTTCCGGCGTCTCGATCGCGGTCGGGCAGGTGATGTCATAACCGCCGGTGACCCGGTCTGCGGCCAGTGCGAGATAGGACCTGATCGCGGCACCGGTCGCGGTGGACAGGGCCTGGACCTGCTGCAGGATAGCGCCAGGCTGGCCGGGACCGTTCATTATGGACGCTGCGTCGGCATCGTTTTCAAGGGCACGCAGCGCGGCGAGATATTCGTCGGTGACGCCGGCTGAAATCGGCGTGCTGCCGCGCAAGGCTTGCGAAATATCGGATGGAGACAGCCCGGTCCACGCCTGTGTGCTGCCGATAAAATCTCCCACTGGTATGGCGCAACTGATCGTATAAATGTGATGCTGGAATACCATGGCCTTGGAATTCTCGAAGCATTCATTCAAGTAGTCGGCGAGTGCGGCATCGGACATGGTCACCGGGTCGCGCGACAGCAGGCGCAGGTGATTGGCCACGGAGGCCGGTTTAAGCACGCTGTCCCAATTCCTGATGTGCTCGCGCCACGGTCTTTGCTGAAGCACCGTTGCCGCCGTCTCGAGACGGCGGCGAATTTCGGGAT
>JANNGY010000531.1:0-10476 GCA_031404095.1 Betaproteobacteria bacterium
CATCGAAGTTTCGTCGGAATCGCATCCGTTCTATACCGGCAAGCACAAGATTATGGATACCGCCGGTCGCGTTGAGAAATTCCGTCAACGCCATGCCCGCACCTCGGGCGCGGCGGCTGCGCAAAACGTCGACGCCAAGGCAGAAACGAAATAAGTTCGCTTTTTGAATTGATCACGCCAAAAAAGGCAGCTTCGGCTGCCTTTTTTGTTGGGTTACAGTATTCGCGGTGCGGTCGATGATGGCGGTCGCCACTTTCGCGCGCGCTTTGTACGCCGGGCCTGCAGCGTAAAATACGTCTTCATGATTTCCATCTTCCGCCAGCCCATCGTTTTCGATGGAACCAGCACGCCGGTCAAGACGGCGCTGTTTCTGATCATTTGCGCGGCATGGATTCTGCCGGGGCTCATTGGCCACGACCCCTGGAAGCCCGACGAGGCCATCCACTTCGGCGTCATCTATTCAATGCTGCACGAAGGCCAATGGATGGTACCGTCGATCGCGGGACTTCCCAATTACGACTACCCCCCGCTGTACTACTGGACGGCGGCGCTGCTGGCACAACTGTTCTCGCCGATCCTGCCGCTGCATGACGGCGCACGCCTCGCCAGCGGCGTTTTCATGGCAATTGCACTGTTCTTTACCCACAAGACCGCCAAGCGCCTGTTCGACGAGCGCGCCGGCCGCCTCAGCGTGCTGCTGCTGATCGGCTGTCTTGGCATGTTTGTCCGCGGGCATGAAATCAATCCTGAACTGGCCGGGCTTGCGGGCCTCGCTTATGCGCTTTACGGCATGACACGCATCCGCTCCGAGCCGTCCAAGGGTGGCGTGGCCACCGGCATCGGCGCGGGTGTGATTGCGTTGTCGATCGGAATAGTGCCCGCCATGGTCCCGGTCCTGATCGCGCTCACCCTGATGTATGTCCTGCGCGATTGGCACAACCGCGCCTTCCGTCGCGGCATCGGCATTGCATTCCTTGTGTCCGTGCCGTTCATGCTGGTATTTCCCGCGATCCTTGTCTTGCAGTCTCAACCGTCGCTGCTGCCCTGGATGGGTACCATTCTCGGCATGCCGCTGCAGCAGGCCGCATTGCGGCGAACCTTCGATTTCACCTATTTCGTTACCGTCCTGCCGTGGTTCGGCTTGCCGGCACTGCCGTTCGCACTATGGCTATGGTGGAAAGATCGGGCGAAATTGCGCGACCGCGTCGAGCTGGCCCTGCCCCTGGCCGCGTTTGTCACTTTGCTCGTCACACTGTCATTCACGCGCAAGGCGAATGACGCCGCGGCTGTCGTCCTGCTGATTCCGCTGGCATTGGCGGCAGCCAGCACACTCGACCGGTTGCCGCGCAGCCTCGCCAGTTTTATGGACTCGATCGGGTTGGTGTTCTTCGGCCTGGGCGCGATTGCCGTCTGGCTCTACTGGACGGCGGCGGTGACCGGATACCCGGAAGGCGCGGCGCGCGCCATGGCCCGGCAGGTACCGGGATTCACCTTTGAGTTCGGCTTGATCTCATTCAGTCTCGCGCTTGCCCTGTCCGTCATCTGGATCTACGCGGTGGCGCGCGCGCATCGCAACAACCGCCGCGCGGTCGTCAACTGGACCGCCGGCGTCACGCTGCTGTGGATGCTAATCAACATGCTGGGTCTGCCGGCGGTAGACCATGTGCGCAGCTACCGCAGCACGGCCAAGATCATTGCCGATACGCTGCCTTCTTCGCCGAACGGTTGCGTGGCTTCCTTGAATCTCGGCGACGCACAACGGGCCACCCTCGACTACTTTGCCAATCTCCGGTTCGTCGACATTTCGCAACCGGCCGCAGCGGATTGCCGCTGGCTGCTGACACAGGGCACGCGGACTGCCGTACCGGCTGTGGAGAATGGCTGGCAAATTGCCTGGGAAGGGGCGCGACCCGGCGACAATATCGAACGCTTTCGCCTGTATCTGCGCGTATCGCCGGCGACAACGCGTTAGTGGTCCGCCACTCAGATTAGGTCGTCAGCATTGCGCGGCCAGCTCGCCTTGAGCAGCCGCGACAGGGCGCGATCCGCGAGCAGCTTGCCACCGGTCTGGCAGGCCGAGCAGCAGTTATTTTCGCCTTCCGCATAGACGATCCGTTACACCAGTCCACCGCAGGCCGGGCACGGCTGCCTGAACTTGCCGTGGACCGCCATCTCCGAGCGGTACTCCGTCACCTTCCCCAGAAATTTCTCTCCTGCCTCAGCGTAAAGTTCAACGGATCGATACCGCCGCGTGAATTAGCCAACTACTGCCGCGCCGCGACAAACTTCTCCCTGAACCAATCCTGCAGCATGCGTTTTTCGTAATAGAGCGACTCGCGGGACTTGGCGTAATCCCGGACCTGGCTTTGGAAGTAATTCATGTCGGCTATGCGGTCGGTGCCGGTGCGCAGTGCCTTGCCGCTGGATGACAGCGTATAACTCAGCTCGATCATCGGCCAGTCCGCGCCGCCCCTGAGTACCCGTATCTGTTGTCCGTCGGCTTGATTTCGCAGGATGCCGGCGAGATTGATATCCAGCACATCAATTTTCAGATCCTGGCCAGCGGGCAGCCATTTGGCGCCAAGCGAGACGAGGTACTCATTCAGATCCTTCATCACCACGTCCTTTTCCCAAGGTGAAAAGGGCATGTCGAGATAGCGATCCGGTTTGACAAAGGCGACGGTGACGCCGGCAACGGCAACGCCTGTATGACAAAGCGCGGTCAACAGCAGCGCCAGGCTCAAGGAAGATTTTTTCATGGCAACCTCTCATGCGTATCCGGCAACCGGACGTAAATTACTTTACGCCGGTTTTGGCGGGACTCCAAGCCTCCGGCGTGGCAAGCCCCTGCCGTACCTTAAGGGAACATCTATTAACCTACAAATCTGTCGCCCCGGATTTAGTCCGGCGCCCAATTTTCACTGCAACTCAATGGCTTGCAAAAATTAGGTACCGGCCTTCGCCGATACGACAGGAGTAATTACATGTTCGTGTCTTCAAGTCGAGAGCCGTTCATCGATCACCTCGATCCAGTGACGAATCGGCACCTTCGAACTCGCATTGAGTCCGCCTTCGATGTGCGCGAGACAGCCGATGTTGGCGGTGGCGATGAGTTCCGGCTTTCCCGATTCCAGCGCCTTCACCTTGTTCGCCAGCAATTGCTGGGAAAGGTCGCGTTGCAGCAGCGAATAGGTTCCGGCCGATCCGCAACAAAGATGCCCATCTGGCACGATCGTCAATTCGCAACCGGCCTCGCGCAAAAGCGTTTCCACCACGCCGCGGATTTTCAGGCCGTGCTGCAGGCTGCAGGGGGAATGAAAAGCGATGCGGGTCCTGGCCGGCGCGGTCGCGGCCAGCAATTTCGCCAGCGCCGCGCTTTCCGCCGCGATCACCTGGCTCACGTCGCGAGTCAGCGCCGAAATCCTCTGCGCGCGCTCCGCATATTCCGCATCGTTGCGCAACAGGTATCCGTATTCCTCGACCATCGTGCCGCAGCCGGATGCGGTCACGACAATGGCTTCGATGCCGGCCTCGACGTAAGGCCACCACGCATCGATATTGCGCTTGATGTAGGCATGGCTTTCAGCCGCATCGTTCAAGTGATGCGGGATGGCGCCACAGCAGCCGGCGCGCGGCGCGGCGACCAGCGAAATGCCGAGCATGTCCAGCACCCGCGCGGTCGCGACATTGATGTTTGGCGCCATCGCCGGCTGCACGCAGCCTTCCAGCACCAGCATGTTTCGCGTGTGTCGCGGCTCGGGGCGTACGCCTGCATCGCGTTTGGCGGGGATCTTTTTTGCCAGTGAGGCCGGCAGCAATCCTTTCATCGCCCGCCCGACGGTAAGGCCTGCCAAAAACAAGGCCGTCTGTGGCAAGGCGTTTTTCATCAACGATCGCTTGACGCTTTCGGGCCAACTGCGCCCGACTTTTTTCTCCACCAGTTCGCGACCGATGTCGATCAGGCGCCCGTACTGCACGCCGGAAGGACAGGTGGTTTCACATGAGCGGCAAGTGAGACAGCGGTCCAGGTGCAGCTGGGGTTTTTTCGGTCACCGGCTCACCTTCGAGCACCTGCTTCATCAGGTAGATGCGGCCGCGCGGGCTGTCGAGCTCGTCACCCAGCAGGTTGTAGGTCGGGCAGGTCGCCAGGCAGAAGCCGCAGTGCACGCACTTGCGCAGGATGCTATCGGCTTCGATACCTTCCGGCGTATCTTTGATCCACGAGGCTAGATTGGTTTGCATTGGGGGCTTGTCATCCTGAACAACGTGAAGGATCTCATCCACTAATTAGCAACGCACATTGAAGGAATGAGATTCTTCACTGCGTTCAGAATGACACTGTTTAGAAATTATCCATTCTTCCCGGATTCAAAATATTTTGGGGATCAAATGCCGTTTTCAGATTGCGGTGAATTTTCGCCAGTACCCGTGGCAGCGGATGAAACACGCCCACCGATTTGTCGCCATGCCGGAACAAAGTCACGTGCCCGCCGGCCGCCTCGACGCGGGACCGCAACGCGTTCGCATCCATCTCACTGCGAAAACCGTGCACCCAGCGCAAGGCGCCGCCCCATTCGATCCATTGCGGCTGATCGCCGCCAATGGGTGCGCTGGTAGAGGGGACCGATAGCCGCCAGAGCGGTTCGGTATCGGCGAAAAAAGCGGCGCGATGATCGCGCAGGTCGCGCCAGTGCGTCGCGGCATCGGCGCCTGCCACGACTTCACCCCCCAGCTTTTCGCGCGCGGCATTGACCCCCGCCGCCGAACCGGAAAGCCGCACCATGGCAATGCCGGCATGCCAGGAGGTGGAGGAAAGCGGTAACGGCTTGCCGGCCCATTCATTGAAACGCTGGATCACCGCCGCCTCGTCCATTTCGTAGCGCAGCGTCAGTTCGGCGGTCGGCCTCGGCAGCACCTTGAACGAGAGATCGAGCAACACACCGAGTGTGCCCATCGCGCCCGTCATCAGCCGCGAGACATCGTAGCCGGCGACATTCTTGATGACCCGGCCGCCGAAGCGCAGGTCTTCGCCTTTGCCGCTGATGATGCGCGTGCCCAGCACAAAGTCGCGCACCGCGCCGGTATACGGGCGGCGCGGCCCGGACAGTCCGGTTGCCACGGTGCCGCCGATGGTCGCCGCCTCTGAAAAATAGGGCGGCTCAAACGGCAGCATTTGATTCTCGCTGGCCATCGCCGCCTCGATCTCGGCGAGCGGCGTGCCGGCCCGCACCGTCAGCACCAGTTCTTTCGGCTCGTAATCGATGATGCCGCAGTAGGGCCGGACATCGAGCGCCTCGCCGCGAATGACGCCCCCATAGAACGCCTTGCTGTTGCCGCCGTGAATGGCGAGCGGCGTCCCGGCCGCTGCGGCGTACGTAATACGCGAACAAAAATCCTTGATCACATCATCCATTTACGATCTCGTTAATTCAACATCAAAGCATTTGCCACAGATGAACACAGATAAACGCAGATATAGGGCCCGGCTTCCATGGCACTACCTTAAGCGGAAAGCGGTCACATTCCACCTCCAATCGCCCGTCATCCCAGCGGAGGCTGGGATCCAGTCCGCCGTATTCTTCGGTTCTTGGAATGGACTGGGTCCCAGCCTCCGCTGGGACGACGATCTATTTTCCGCTTAAGGTAGTGCCATCGGAGCCCGGCTTGTTTTTTATCAGTGTTCATCTGTGGCTCAAGAAACTCGTCAAAACCGCGGAATGTCACTGCGCGGCACCACGCCATCGCGTACATGCATGCCGCCCCACTCCGCGCAACGCTTCAGTTCCGGCACGCCCTTGCCCGGGTTCAATATGCCCGCCGGATCGAACGCGGCCTTGATGGCATGAAACGTCGCCAGTTCGGCCGGCCTGAATTGCACGCACATCTGTTTCAGCTTTTCAATGCCGACGCCATGTTCGCCGGTGATGGTGCCGCCGACTTCGACGCAGATCTCAAGCATCCTGCCACCAAGCTCTTCACTGCGCTCCATTTCACCGGGTATCGCTGCGTCGTAGAAAATGCACGGGTGCAAATTGCCGTCGCCAGCATGAAACACATTGGCCACCATCATCCCGTATTCCTGCGCCAGCGCATAGTACCGGTCGAGCACTTCCGGCAGGCAGCGGCGCGGAATGGTGCCGTCAATGGTGTAGTAGTCGGGGCGGATGGTGGCCAGCGCGGCAAACGCGCCCTTACGTGACTTCCACAGTTTTTCGCGTTCGGCTTCATCCCGGGCACGCCTGATTTCCTGCGCGCCGCAATCCCTCAACACGCTTTCCACCTGCAGCAGTTGCTCCGCGACTTCCTCGCGCACGCCGTCGAGCTCGATCAGCAGCAGCGCTTCCGCGTCGATCGGGAAACCCGCCGCCATGAATTTTTCGCAGGCCACGATCACCATCTTGTCCATCATCTCCAGCGCCGCCGGCAGCACCCCGCCACCGATGATGCGCCCGACTGCATTGGCCGCGTCATTGACGGATGCAAACGCAGCCAGAAATGTTTCGACATGTTCGGGCTGCGGCGTCAGCTTGACGACAATCTCGGTGATCAGGCCGAGCAGGCCCTCCGAACCGGTGATGACCGCCAGCAGATCGTAGCCTGCCGCATCGAGTGCATTCGACCCGAGCGTGGCCACCTCGCCGTCGCTCAGCACCATGCGCACGCGCATCACGTTGTGGGTGGTAAGCCCGTATTTCAGGCAATGCACCCCGCCGGAATTCTCGGCGACGTTGCCGCCAATGGAGCAAATCACCTGGCTCGACGGATCGGGGGCGTAAAACAATCCGTGTGGCGCCGCCGCTTCGCTGACAGCGATGTTGCGCATGCCCGGCCCGACGCGCGCGGTGCGCGCCAGCGGGTCGAGGTGCTTCATTTCGTTCAGCCGTGTCAGCACCACCAGCACGCCATCATTGCGCGGAATGGCGCCACCGGAGATACCGGTCCCAGCGCCGCGCGTCACCACCGGCACACCACGTTTGCGGCAGGACCGCAGGATCGCCGCCACCTGCGCCTCAGTCTCGGGCAGCACCGCGCACATCGGCATCGCGCGGTGGGAAATGAAGGCATCGGTTTCGAACGGACGCAGGCGCTCCTGGTCGGCGATGACGCTGAGCGGTGGCGCAATGCGGGAGAAGTCTTCGAGGAGGTTGGGATTCAAAGGCAGTTCGAGCCACAGATGAACACAGATGAACACGGATAAAACGCTGTTTCAAAGTGCCGGGCGCGAAGTGCAAGCAGTAATCCACTATTCGCGGAGCGTGCGGGTCGCATTTTGTCAGTCAAATTCATCTGCGTTCATCCGTGTTCATCTGTGGCGGAGAGCATCTTCAAAACCGCGGAATATCCGCATGCGGCATCTGTCCGCCACTCACCCGCATGCGCCCGTACTCCGCGCAGCGATTCAGCGTGGGAATGGCTTTGCCCGGATTCAGCAACATCCTTTCATCAAACGCCCGCTTCACCGCAAAGAACATTTCGATTTCCCTGGCCGTGAACTGGCTGCACATCTGGTTGATCTTCTCGATGCCGACGCCGTGTTCGCCGGTGATGGTGCCGCCGACTTCGATGCACAGCTCCAGCAACTCCGCCGCAAACGCCTCGGTGCGCTGCAGTTCACCCGGCACATTGGCGTCGAAAAGAATCAGCGGATGCAGGTTGCCGTCGCCGGCGTGAAACACATTGGCGCAGCGCAAGCCATACTTTTCGCTGAGTTCTTCAGTACGTTTCAGCACCGGCGCCAATGCGCGGCGCGGAATCGAGCCGTCGATGCAGTAATAGTCCGGCGAAATCCGTCCCACTGCCGGAAAGGCAGCCTTGCGGCCGGACCAGAACTTGAGCCGCTCCGCCTCGCTGGTTGAGGTGCGGCATGCGGTCGCACCGGAGCTCGTCATCACCGCCTCGATCTTGGCAATTTCCTCGCCGACTTCCTCGGGTGTGCCGTCCGATTCGCACAACAGGATCGCCGCCGCCGCCAGATCATAGCCGGCATGAACGAACCCCTCGACTGCCTCGGTCGCCAGCTTGTCCATCATCTCCAGGCCCGCCGGCACAATTCCCGCGCCGATGATATTGGCGACTGCCTCGCCGGCGCTTTCGACATCGTCAAAGCTCGCCATCACCACCCGCGCCAGTTGCGGTTTCGGCACCAGCTTGACGGTGACTTCGGTGGTGATTCCCAGCATACCCTCGGATCCGGTCATCAATGCCAGCAGGTCGTATCCCGGTGCGTCGAGCGCGTCGGAGCCGATGGTGACCGTTTCGCCTTCAATGGTAACCACCTCGAGCTTGAGGATGTTATGCACCGTGAGCCCGTATTTCAGGCAATGCACCCCGCCGGAATTCTCGGCCACGTTGCCGCCGATCGAGCAGGCAATCTGTGAGGACGGGTCAGGGGCGTAGTAAAGACCGAGACCGGCGACTTCCTCGGAAATCTGCTGGTTACGCACACCCGGCTGCACCCGCGCCGTGCGCGCGAGCGCATCGACGCCGACGATACGACTGAACTTCGCCATCGACATCAGGATGCCATCACCGAGCGGCGTGGCGCCGCCCGAGAGCCCGGTGCCGGAGCCGCGCGCCACCACTTTGGTGCCGGTGTCGGCGGCAATCTTCAGGATGCGCTCGACTTCATCGACATTTCGCGGCAATACCGCCAGCAATGGCAAGGCGCGATACGCCGACAGGCCGTCGCATTCATACGGCGTCAGGTCTTCGGTGGCAGTTAGCAGCGCGGGCGCGGGCAGGACCCCGCGCAACATCGCAATCAGCGCGTCACGCGAACGATTGTCGGCGGTCTTGGGCAAAGCGGCCATGTTCAGGAAATTCCGGTGCAGGCGATGCATCGTATGATAGGCCAAGTTGCCGCGGGCCATTTGCCCACCAGGCAAAAGTGATTGTTACCGGGAATCCGATAGTGAATATTGTTGATGGTTTAACTGCCCAGGCGCGGCACGCTGCGGGCTCCACGCTACTGCAAACGTCCGCCGCCTTTCAGCGAGGCATCCGATGAGCGCAAGCGCCATTCCGATCCTGTGGGCGATCGCCGGCCTGCTGGTGCTGGTCGGCCTTGCCGGCACACTCCTGCCCGCGCTGCCCGGGGTTCCGCTGGTTTTTATCGGCCTGCTGATCGCGGCCTGGATCGAGGACTTTCAGCGCATCGGCTGGCCGACGCTTACCCTGCTGGCGATTCTCACGGCCATCGCCATTGCCGTAGACATTGCCGCCTCCATTCTTGGCGCGAAGCGGGTCGGCGCCTCCCGGCTGGCCCTGCTGGGCGCCGCCATCGGCAGCGTCGTCGGCCTGTTCTTCGGGCTGGTGGGGATTTTCGTGCTGCCCTTTGTCGGTGCAGTCATCGGCGAACTGGTTGCCCGCAACGAAATGGCGCAGGCGGCAAAAGTCGGGTTCGCGACCTGGCTGGGATTGCTGTTCGGCGCGTTGGCAAAACTGGCGCTGGCGATGACGATGGTCGGCGTTTTTGTCATCGCCTATTTGATTTCAAGCTGACAAAATTGATCCTGCTGTCATGCGACCCGCGCAAGTGGGAAGCGAATCTCGACTGCCTCAAACGGTACCGACACCATGCCATCGTCTGCGCGCTCAATGAGCCCCAACTCTTCCAGGCGCGACACATCGGTGTGGACGTTTGAGTAGTTGCGTTCCGCGGCCTTTGCCAGGGCGTAGACGCTGCAAGATCCGGTACGACGGAGCGTGTCCAGCAGGTCGAGGCGCGCGGGGGTCAGTTCGGTAAACAGCGCGCGCGCCGATTCGAAGCTCAGACGGTAGTCCGGCGTTCGCCCTCGACGAGCGCCGGCCACCTGCCGTGTAACAGCGCCGAAAATCGAACCCTTTTTGCTAAGTTCAATGATTGCCTTCATGGCGTACTCCACTCATTCACATCGCGTTCGAAATCCGCCAGAAGCCGTTCAAGCGTGGTGAAGAGGTAGTCTTCCTCTTGCTCGCCCAGATGCCGGTGGTCACCCTTGCCGCGTTCGTTGTCGTACCGAACCCTGCATATACCCGCAGCACCGAAGTAAAGCCGGTACTTGTAGCTGTGTGCCGATGGTGTCAAGGGCCCGGAAAGCTCCCAAATCACGATCTCGATGATCGAGCCATCGTCACGAAATTCCTTGGCTTTGGCGACGAGCGCGGCAGACATATATTGCATGGTAGCAATATATGCGTGGTGCGTCTACTCACCTTTGCGCGCATTTGAATCAGCGGGAACGCTATTGGACACATCCTTCTCCATCAAGCAAATCCCTCTCAATCCCTTGCGGGGCGCGCCAGCCACTGCATTGGCTGGCCGTTTGACATCGGCGAACTGGTTGCCCGCAAGGAAATGGCGCAGGCGGCAAAAGTCGGGTTCGCGACCTGGCTGGGATTATTGTTTGGCGCGCTGGCGAAACTGGCGCTGGCGATGACGATGGTCGGCGTGTTTGTCATCGCCTATATGATGTGATGGCAAAAGTCTAAGCCTGG
>JANNGY010000532.1:0-11473 GCA_031404095.1 Betaproteobacteria bacterium
TCGCGCATGGTGGTGTCAAAAATAATCAACTGGTCCATTGCAAACTCCGTTGCTGGGTGTATGGATGTGGAAGCGTGTAATCGTGTAAGCGCGGATTCGCCCGCACTGTTGGGCGCTGGAATACGATCGGTACTACGAGAGGGGGAGGAGTTATGTGCGCGCGGCGCGCAGCAGCAGGCCAAGCGCAAGAATCAGGCTTGCCGGCAGGAACAACAGACTAATATTTGAACGAACGTTCATGAACACAATATAACGCGAGCCTTGCTGCGGCGCAATAGCGGAAGCGTGATCAGGGCGTTGGCGGCATTGGCGGTGCCGGCGACGATGGCGGCGGCTTCCCGTCGCTGCGGCGAAACAGGTTCATGAGGGCCATCACGTATCCCGACATGGCATAGACGACAAATAGTCCCCACAGCACGTGCGAGGGCTCGATGGTGACAATCAGATAGGCGACGAAAATACCCGGCACCACCCAGAACGGCACGCTGCGCCGCAAATTGAAATCCTTGCCGCTGTAGTAGCGGATGTTCGTGACCATGGTAATACCGGCAAAAACCGTGAGGGCCCATGCAATCCAGCGCACGTCGCCGCCCTTGATCTGATAGTCATTCAGCACCCAGATCAGGCCCGCGACCAGCGCCGCGGCAGCCGGACTGGGCAGGCCCTGGAAGTACTTCTTGTCGATGACACCAATGTTCGTATTGAAGCGCGCCAGGCGCATTGCCGTGCAGGCACAATAGACAAAAGCCGCCGCCCATCCCCATTTGCCCATCGGCTTCAACGCCCACTCGTACATCACCAGTGCCGGTGCGGCGCCGAATGAAACCATGTCCGACAGGCTGTCGAATTCCGCGCCAAATTCGCTTTGGGTACGCGTCATCCTCGCCACGCGGCCATCGAGGCCATCGAGCACCATTGCGCAAAATATGGCGATGCAGGCAATTTCGAACTTGCCATTCATGCCCTGGACGATGGCATAAAAGCCGGCAAACAGGGAGGCGCAGGTGAACAGGTTCGGCAGGATATAAATGCCTTTCCTGCGGCGCTCGGGATCGAGCAGGCCTTTCTTGAGCCTTGGAACGGGCGAATTCATTTTCCAGGCACTGGCAAACCGCCGCCAATCCGACGCGTGATTTTTTTCATGCGGCTATTGTAGCGGAAGCATTTCAGCTCGCGCCGGCCGGACCTTGCCGCGGCGGCACCGCGGGCCTCGAGCAGCAACCCATCGTTTCACCCATGCGAATGTTTCGGTCCGCCACCCACTCCTCGTTAAACACGATGGCATTTTCCGGATAAAGCAGCACGACCGTCGATCCCAGCAGAAAGCGTCCCATTTCGTCACCCTTCCTCAGCCGGATCTGCTGGTCGTCATAGGTCCACTCGCGAATCTTGCCGGGTCGCGGCGGATTGACGACGCCATGCCAGACCGTTGCCATGCTGCCGACGATGGTGGCCCCCACCAGGGTCAATATGAATGGCCCCCGCTCGCCGGTGAACACACAGACAACCCGTTCATTGCGCGCGAACAGGCCGGGGACACTGCGCGCCGTTGCCGGATTGACGGAAAAGAGCGTGCCCGGCACATAGATCATCCGCGTGAGGCGCCCATCGCATGGCATGTGAATGCGGTGGTAATCCTTCGGGCTCAGGTAGAGCGTCGCGAAATTTCCATCCTGGAAACCCGCGGCCAGCGTCGAATCACCGCCGACCAATGCGGTCGTCGAGTAGCGGTGGCCCTTTGCCTGGAAAATCTGATCGCCCTCGATCCGGCCCGCTTGGCTGATGGTCCCATCGACCGGGCAAACAAAATCGGCATCGGCCAGTGGGCGCGCACCCGCCAGGAGCGGGCGCGTAAAGAATTCGTTGAATGTCGCGTAGCTGACCGGGTCGGCATTGGCCGCTTCGGCCATGTTGACCCCGTACCTGCCAATGAACCAGCGGATGAGACCAGTGGTAATCCGGCCAAGGCGCGCACCGGCAACGACGCCGGCAAATTCGGTCAGCGCCTGCTTCGGCAATAGACGGTTGGACAATGCGGCGCGGCGATCTGACACGTTTGCTTCCAGGTTAAACACGGGCGCCATTGTAACTTACACGGCCTCTTTTCAACCCCGGCGGGGCCAAAGTCAATAGCAAAACTCCAGCACCGGCGCGCCTTTCAGGGCAAAAACACCTCGAACGGCACGCCAGCCGGGGAGTTCCGCGTCTTGGACTTCTATTGATCCGGCCATTAAAAAGTGTGCAGTACCAAATTCAACAGTCCTTCCCCCGCGAAGGCGGGGGCCCAAGGTCGCGCCGGCGACTCAGGCACCAGACTTGGATCCCCGCCTTCGCGGGGAAGGGTTTGCTTGGCGTGCGCCTTTCGCACTATTTAGTGACCGGATCTATATTTACCTCCGTTCGTGCTGAGGTATCGAAGCACATGTAGGATAAGTTATTGATTCAATGTGGCCCATCTGGCCCTTCGATACCTCAGAGCCTGCCCCCGCATGCTTGAAGCGGGGGGCGAACGGAAATGAGGTTTCGAGATTTTTCCTTCGAATCAACTCTCCAGCAGTCGGTGACCTTCATGCAACTCTCGACCGCGCGGCCTATTCCCGGCTCGGACTCGACTGCCGCAACTTTCGAAGTGCTTCTCCATGCCGACTCCACCACTTTCGGGCGTCAAATTCGGTCCAAGTCCAGGCGTGGCCGAGTACGTCCAGCACAGAGACAAATTCACTGACCGAGTCGGGCCGCAACTCTCGATCCTTTTGCAGGCAATGCGAAAGCAGATCCGCCAGCGATTCGGGTACCGGGGTGGCTGCCACGTTACGAACGCCGGCCACCGGTTCATGCAAGACCTTGTCGACCAGAGCCTGGTCGGCGACGTTTTCGAAAATCGGCCGGCCGCACAACAAATAGAAACCGACCGCGGCAACGGCGTAGATGTCGGCGCGCGCATCGACGTCGGCAGGGTTGCG
Organism: Betaproteobacteria bacterium; assembly: GCA_031404095.1. Taxonomy (GTDB): domain Bacteria; phylum Pseudomonadota; class Gammaproteobacteria; order Burkholderiales; family Usitatibacteraceae; genus UKL13-2. Next base: position 2,964 of record JANNGY010000532.1, read on the forward strand.
CAGCCGTTCCGGGGCCATGTATAACGGCGTTCCCAGCACGCGGGCATATTGGGTCAGATCGCGCGGCATTGCCGCAGGCGCCGCAGCGACGCGTTGGCCGGCGCTGGCTTGCGTCGATGCCGCGACCGACGCGTCAGCGTAAAGGTTCTTGACCAGCCCGAAGTCAACCACCTTGACCACATCGAACGCTCCGCCCTGGGTGCAGAGCATGATGTTCTGCGGCTTGATGTCACGGTGAATCAGGCCTTTTTCGTGCGCTTCGCCAAGCGAGCCGCAGACATGCCGCAATACGTGGATTACGCGTCCGACCGGCATCGCTCCCGTGTGCTCGACAATGTCAGCCAGCGTCGCGCCGTTCAGGTACTCCATGGCGTAATAGGACACGCCGGCCCGCGTCCGCCCGTAGTCAAATATCTCGATGGTATTGGGATGCGTGAGCTGGCTGCAGAGCTGCGCTTCTCGCTCAAAGCGCGCAATGAGTTCGTCCGTTGCCAAGTGCATCTTCAGCACCTTCACCGCGGCCGGACGCTTCAGATGCGTATGCCGGGCCAGATAGACGCGGCTGATACCGCCTTCGCCGATTTGCCGATCCAGCGTGTACTGCCCCAGGCGCTTGACCTCGCGCAGCCGCAGTTTCAACACCGACCATGATGAAATGCCAAACAGAATGGCGAAAAGCAACACGGCGGCGAACAGCACCGCGAATGCAGTCAATACATGCTTCAACGGCCGGTAGGCTTCATCCGCATCCATCTCCAGTGCCAGGCCGAAGTCATATTCCGGCAACCAGGTCCAGGCGCCGACCACGGTCGCACCGCGGTAGTTGCGATATGGCGCCAGCAGCACGCCGGATTTCGCCTCTGTCGATGAGGCCGAACGCGATGCGATGGCGGCCGCGGCAAGCTGCGTCGGCAACTGTTCCCGCTCATTCGCCGGCCGGAAACCGGCAAGCAGATTCCCGCCGGGATCACGCACCGGTTGCTCCATTGCCATGCCGGCGTCACTGCCGGCGGCGGCGAGCGCCTCGCGGAAACGGCTTGCGGATAGCATCACCGGCTGTTCGTCGAATGCATATGCCTCACCGGTTGTTCCCGGGCGAGATACCCCTAGCAAACTGCTGAAATGCTCACTCGCGTCCTTGCCAAACCCGAGTGACGCAATGACGGTGCCGTCGCGCGCGCGAATCGGCGCTTCAATCCAGAGGATCGGGCGCGACGCCGATTGTGCGGTCGAGCGGGTCAATGCCTTTGCGCCGGCATACGGCCTGACAAAACGGGAGCCGCCTTTGAACACCGGCGCGGTGCTGGCAAAGAACTCTTCCCCGGCAATGTCACGACCGCAAGTTCCGCCGGCAGACGATGCCACGATGCGTCCCGCCGGCGTGATGACATGGAAAGCGACGCTCTCCTCCAGTTTGAAAGAGGGCTGCAACGCGTTTACCAAATCCTGGGCCTCCGCCGCTTTGCAATAGCTGCTTGCATCGGCTTTGGCATTGGCATTGGCCGCGGCAACGATGCGCTCGACATAGGACCCGATCACCGGGTCAGACGACCAGCGCTCGGCAAATCGTTTCTTCTCTTCGACCCATACGTGGATCGCGGTTGCCTGGGTGTTCAGGAGAGTCGCCAGCCCGGTCTCGCGGATATCGCGCAAGGAGCGGCTCACGGCCGTGTAGGTCCACGCGGCGACCAGGATCAAAATCAGGAAACTTAATGCAACCAGCAGAATCCAGCGCGCGACACTGACGGGTTGCGACGAGGAAGCCATGCGCGGAACGAGCGTCTCTGCCGCCGGCACGGCATGGTCCCCTGTAACGGTTGCGTCGGCTGCGTTTGCCGTTGCCGGCTCAGCCACAACGGGCGGCAGTGTGTTCACTGGGTCATACTACTTCAAGGATAACCGCTTGAAAAAATCGGCGGATCGCCGGGATGACAAAGGCCGGACTAACCGGCCTTTGAGTTGATCGTGATTCGCGCTTCACCCCGGGTTGCCAACCTGATGCGTCATATCAGTTGCGCGACTGGTCCACAAGCTTGTTCTTCTTGATCCAGGGTACTTTCTGCGGGGTTTCGTGGAGCATTGCTCCATGCCGCAGAAAGCCCAAGCGCCATGCAGGGCGCGCGGAGAGTCCTGTTAATTGCGAGACTGGTCGACAAGCTTGTTCTTCTTGATCCAGGGCATCATGCTTCTGAGCTTCTCCCCAACTTCCTCGATCGGGTGCTCCGCCAGCAAGCGACGTCGCGCCGTCAGGGTTGGCGCGCCGGCCTTGTTTTCGAGGATGAAGTTCTTGGCGTATTCGCCCGTCTGGATGTCTTTCAAAACCGCGCGCATCACGCGCCGTGTTTCGTCGGTGATGATCCTCGGGCCCGTCACGTACTCGCCATACTCGGCATTGTTGGAAATCGAATAGTTCATGTTGGCGATGCCGCCCTCATAGATGAGGTCGACGATCAGCTTAGTTTCGTGCAGGCATTCAAAGTAAGCCATCTCCGGCGCGTAGCCGGCATCCACCAGCGTGTCGTATCCGGCCTTGATCAATTCGACGATGCCGCCGCACAGTACCGCTTGCTCGCCGAACAGGTCCGTCTCGGTTTCTTCGCGGAAATTGGTTTCGATGACGCCGCCGCGCGAACCGCCGATACCCTTGGCGTACGAAAGCGCGAGATGCTTGGCTTTGCCCGAGTTATCTTTATGAACCGCAATCAGAGACGGAACCCCGCCGCCGGCGACGTAGGTGGAGCGCACCAGGTGGCCCGGGCCCTTCGGTGCAATCATGATGACATCGAGGTCATCGCGCGGTGTCACCACGCCGTAATGGATATTGAAGCCGTGCGCAAATGCCAGCGCCGCACCTTTTTTGATATTGGCGTGAATCTCGTTCTTGTACACATCACCGATATTCTCATCGGGGAGCAGCATCATCACCACATCGGCAGCCTTCACGGCATCCGAAACTTCGGCGACTTTCAGCCCGGCTTTCTTTGCCTTGTCCCAGGAAGCACCACCTTTGCGCAGGCCAACCGTGACTTTCACGCCGGAATCATTCAGGTTCTGCGCATGCGCGTGCCCCTGTGAACCATAGCCCACGATGGTGACCTTCTTGCCCTTGATGAGCGAGAGATCGCAGTCCTTGTCGTAATACACTTTCATTGTTTTCTCCGAGTTCAATTCGTCGTTTCAATGCCAAACCCAAACCACAACACCCGCAAATAGGCGCCGTTCCATCCGCCCAGTACCTGTCCTTCAATTTGCGTCATTCCCGCCTGCGCGCATAAGCGCTAACTTATTCAATTTCCCGTTCAAAAAAACCCATGTCATCCTGAGCGAAGCGAAGGATCTTGTCGCAACCAGATCCTTCGCTTCGCTCAGAGCCTGCCCCGGACTTGATCCGGGGATGACAACACAATTTAATTGAAAATGGAATAAGTTAGCGCTTATGCGCGCAGGCGGGAATGACGGCGAATATGATGCCCCTTTAAATGGCAGCGGAATCGCTAAGCCTTCACAATCCATTCGCCGCGGCCCAACCCGCAGGCGCCGGTGCGAACCGTTTCGAGAATGAGCGACCGGTCAATCGACTCCAGAAACGCATCGAGCTTGTCGCCGGTGCCAGTTAATTCGATCACATAGGTCTTCTCGGTCAGGTCGATCACCCGCGCCCGGAAAATATCGGCCGTGCGTTTCAGTTCATCGCGATCCTTGCCCACCGCGCGCGTCTTGACCAGCATCAGTTCGCGCTCCACGTGCTTGCCTTCGTTCAAGTCAACGATCTTGACGACATCGACGAGTTTGTTGACCTGCTTGGTGATTTGTTCGATCACTTCATCGGACCCGGTGGTAACGATCGTCATGCGCGACAGCGTCGCGTCTTCGGTCGGCGCCACCGTCAGCGATTCGATGTTATAGCCACGAGCCGAAAACAATCCGGCCACCCGCGACAGCGCACCGGCTTCGTTTTCAACCAGTATGGAAAGGATATGGCGCATCGGCTACAAATCCTCCGCCAAAATCATCTCGCTGATGCCCTTGCCGCCCGGCACCATCGGGAACACGTTTTCTTTCTGGTCGGTGATGAAATCCATGAAGACCAGCCTGTCCTTCATCGCGAATGCGTCCTTCAGTGCGCCTTCGACGTCGCCCGGCTTTTCGATCTTCATGCCGACGTGCCCATACGCCTCCGCCAGCTTCACAAAATCCGGCAGCGCGTCCATGTACGACTCGGAATGGCGGTCACCATGGAAGAATTGCTGCCATTGCCGCACCATGCCCAGGTAGCGGTTGTTCAGCAGGATGACCTTGATCGGCAGGTGGTACTGCTTGCAGGTGGAGAGTTCCTGTATGCACATCTGTATCGAGCCTTCGCCGGTAATACAGGCCACGTCGGCATCGGGGTGCGCAAACTTGACACCCATGGCGTACGGCAAGCCGACACCCATCGTCCCGAGGCCGCCTGAATTGATCCAGCGGCGCGGTTTGTCGAAGCGGTAGTATTGCGCCGCCCACATCTGGTGCTGGCCGACGTCTGATGTCACGAAGGCATCGCCCTTGGTGACCTCCCAGAGTTTTTCCACAACGTACTGTGGCTTGATGATGTCGCCGCCCTTCTTGTATTTCAGGCAATCCTTGGCGCGCCACGCCTCAATCTGCTGCCACCATTCGCCGATGGCCTTGGCATCCGGCTTCTGTTCGGCGGCCTTGAGCAAGGCAATCAAATCGACCACCACATCCTTGATATTGCCAACGATCGGCACATCGACCTTGACGCGCTTGGAAATTGACGAAGGATCGATGTCGATGTGAATGATCTTGCGGGTCGGGTTGCCGGCCGCGAAGTGGCCGGGATTACCAATGACGCGATCATCGAAACGCGCGCCGACGGCAATCAGGACATCGCAGTTCTGCATCGCCATGTTCGCTTCCACCGTGCCATGCATGCCCAACATGCCGACGAACTGCCGGTCTGACGCGGGATAGGCGCCGAGTCCCATCAGCGTATTGGTGCACGGGTAGCCCAGCAGACGAACCAGTTCCGTTACCTGCTGCGACGCATCGCCGAGGATCGCCCCGCCGCCGACGTAGATCATCGGCCGCTTCGCGTCGAGCAGCATCTGCATCGCCTTCTTGATCTGGCCGCTATGGCCCTTGTTGACCGGCCGGTAGGAGCGCATTTCAACCGATGCAGGGTAGATGAACGGCGTCTTCGCCATCGACACATCTTTCGGGATGTCGACCACGACCGGACCCGGTCGGCCGGTCCTCGCGATATAGAAGGCTTTTTTCAGGGTCTCGGCCAGATCCGCCACATCGCGCACCAGAAAATTGTGCTTCACACACGGGCGTGTGATGCCGACGGTATCGCATTCCTGTAAGGCATCCTGGCCAATGGCGTGAGTGGGCACTTGCCCTGAAATGATCACCATCGGGATCGAATCCATATATGCCGTGGCAATACCGGTGACGGCATTGGTGACCCCGGGCCCCGAGGTGACCACGGCAACGCCGGGTCTGCCGGTCGAGCGCGAATACGCATCGGCAGCATGTACAGCAGCCTGCTCGTGGCGGACGAGGATATGGGAGAACGACTTCTGCTTGTAGATTTCGTCGTAGATCACCAGAACCGCGCCGCCGGGATAGCCGAAAACATATTCGACGCCTTCGGCTTTGAGCGCGCGGCACAGGATTTCGGCGCCACTGAGGATTTCCGTGGCGACGGCGGTTGACGGGCTGTGAGTGCTGCTGGGAGCGTCCGAGAGTTTCATTTCGTGAGCAATGAGTAGGTTTACGGAAGGGACACGGGGGAACACGGCGCCGCGACGAGCGCGGCTTGTCGTCGGCGAGACTTTTGTGCCCGTGAATGCTTGCTGCGCCACGCAACCGTTGTGCGGCCAATCCGCGACGCGCTGTATCCTCCTCACCGCGTCAAACCACCCTCGGGAGGGAAAACCAGGGGTCGCCCGGCGGATTGTGCAGTGCAGAAAAGACTACCTTACCGATTGCCCGGGAAATGGTCAAGTTTCGTGGTCCGGCGTCTGCACGAAAATGATATATCGCAAGGAAACTTGTTAGACTTGGTCACGGGAAAACCGCAACCATTGGCCCGTGTTTGCCGTACTGACCATTACAGTGATTACCGTGCCGAGAGGAAACCCTGGCCACCAGACAAGAACTGTCGGACTTCCTGGCTTCCGTCGAAAAGCGCGCCTTCAAACAGGCCGTGTATGCGGTGCGTCAGGACGAATCGGCGCTGGATATCGTGCAGGACGCGATGATGAAACTCGCGGAGAAGTACGCGGAGAAGCCAGCGGGCGAATTGCCCATGCTGTTTCAGCGCATCCTGCAAAACGCCATCCGCGACTGGTTCCGGCGTCAGAAGGTACGGTCGACCTGGACGACGCTGTTTTCCTCCTTTGGCGGGAAAAACGATGACGAAGATTTCGATATTCTTGAAACTTTACAGGCGGACGACACCTCCAATATTCCCGTTTCGCCGGAATCCCAGGTAGAGCAGGCGCAACTGCTGACGATCATCGAACAATCCATCGAGAAGCTGCCCGGGCGTCAACGCGAAGCTTTCATGTTGCGTTACTGGGAAGAATTGGATGTGGCGGAAACGGCGGCAGCCATGGGCTGCTCACAAGGTAGTGTCAAGACCCATTGTTCGCGCGCGGTTCACGCACTGTCAGAAATGCTGAAAAAGCAGGGAATCAGCCTCGAATCTATTCTCCGCTCGAACCAAAACTGAGCATAAGATCATGAATGAAAAGGAATTTGGGCAAAAAATCGCGCGCACCCTGAATTTGGGATTGTCCCGGATTGAGGAAGATAAGCTCGCCCGCCTGCGCGCCGGCCGCCGGGCAGCGATGGATGCCTACCGCGAACCCGTAAAGATTCTGGGGCTGGTTACCGTTTCCGGGCAAACGCTCGACGTGTCCCACTGGATGCGCAAGCCGCTTGTCTGGTTGCCGATACTGGCAATTGTGGCGGCAGTGATAACTTATTCAATGAACACCGGCGACGACGTTTATGACGACATCGGTGAACTGGATGCGAAACTCTTGACGGGTGAATTGCCCATCGATGCTTTCTTGGACAAGGATTTTGCTTCGTGGGTGAAAGAATCTTCCTAGCGGTGACGCAAGTACTGGTCACATTGCTATTGACCGTCGCGATCGCGTTGGCGGCGCCGTGCGCGCACGCAGCGGATAATCCTGGTGGCAAACCCGCGCCCCAGATTCCATGGAACAAGGTTTCGGCGCCTGAACAAAAAATTCTCGTCCCGGTGGCCAAGGACTGGGGCCAGCTTTCAGGAACCCAGCAGCGTCGCTTGATCACAACGGCCAAACAATATCCCAAGCTGACGCCGATCCAACAGGAGCGATTTCAGGCGCGCATCACGGATTGGGCCGCCCTGACCCCGGAGCAGCGTGCCGCCGCCCGCGCAAAGTACACCGATCTCTCCAAGTTGCCGCCTGAAAAACAGCATGAGATAAGGGAAAAGTGGAGCGAGAAGCAGGCCGCACCGCCGGTCGAGCCCGCCGCGCCGCCGGCTGGCGAACAGCCGAAGTAATTCCCTTTGCAAAATGAAAATGCAATGCCGTCCTGAGCGGCACCGCGCGCCCAGCATTCGCCGTCGCCTCGCAGCGATGCCTTATGAGTTTCTGCTGGTCGTGGCACTTCTGCTGATTGCGGCCTTTCCGCTGGCCGGGCTCAAGGGCGCGACATTGCATGGCCTGCCGCATTTGCTGGCGCAGGCCTATTTCCTGTTTGTGACGGCGCTCTATTTCACCTGGTTCTGGCACAAGGGAGGCCAGACCCTGGCAATGAAAACCTGGCGATTTCGTGTCGTCACCGGTGCCGGCCAACCCTTGACGATCATCGGCGCCCTGATGCGTTTCGCCTGTGCGAGTTTGTTTTTTGGCCCCGCTTGCGCCGGATTGCTCATGCTGTTTTTCCCGAATCGAATCAGTCCGATCATCACGATGTGGACTTTCCTGCCCATGGTCGCAACCATTCTATGGGCCAGATTCGACGCCGATCGCCAATTCCTGCATGACCGCATGGCGGGGACACGGCTGGTATCTGTAGATGCCCAGGATTGTTGAAATTCGAGGCGTTCGTTTATTGCGACCACACTGCAATGCACTTCCTCCTTTTTAAAGGAGGGTAAAGCAGGGGTTTCGCGAAGCATGCTTCGCGCCTGCTGAACGGCATTCCGATGTAGCGGAATGTGCGCCCTGCAAGGGTGAGGAGGATTTTCGGTCGTCATCGCGTCACAACCGCTGAAAATCCCCCTCAATCTCCCTTTCGAAAAGGGAGAAGTGCCTCGCTATCGGCTCCCATGAAATAAATACTGAGTATTTCAACAAACCCCTAAAACACAATCAGGAGAACAACATGAAAATTGGAATCATCGGCGCCGGCGCCATCGGTACCGCCTTGGCCCGCATCTTCGCCCGCAACGGTATCGATGCGTCGATCGCAAACAGTCGCGGGCCGGAAACGCTTGCGCC
>JANNGY010000533.1:0-2841 GCA_031404095.1 Betaproteobacteria bacterium
CCGCTTGTCCATTGACGGTCGCGCTGCCCGACAGTGTGTTGACACCGGAAATTGCCGGCAAATCGCCCTTGGCAAGCACGTCCTGAATGAGCCCGGAAATACCAGCCGGGCCGAGCAGGCCGAGTGTGGCGAGTTGTTTCAGATAGGTGCGACGGGACTGGCGGCTCGACATGGCGGCAATTCCTGAAAGGTGTCGTGAGTCAACCATGTTACTCGCGTCGGCGGGTTTCGGATTCAGAGGCGCCGAAAAACCACATCCCATACGCCGTGGCCTTTGGCCAGTCCCTTGCGCTCAAAGCCGGACATGCCGCGGTACGCGGGGCGGGACGCAAAACCGCCGGCCGTATTCACCAGTCCCGGCTCGGCCTGCAGGACGGCCAGTATGTGATGCGCATAATCCTCCCAATCAGTGGCGAGATGGAGATAGCCGCCTTGCGCGAGTTTTTGCGCCAGCAGCCGCACCAACGCCGGTTGCACGAGGCGTCGCTTGTGGTGACGCTTTTTCGGCCACGGGTCAGGAAAGAAAATATGCAGGCCCGCCAGCGATTGCTCGGGAATCATATGTTTCAGCACTTCCACCGCGTCGTGCTGAATGATCCGCAGGTTAGCGAGGTCCCGCTCGCCAATCAATTTCAACAAGGCGCCGACGCCGGGTGTGTGAACCTCGATGCCAATGAAATTGTCTTCCGGCCGTAGTGCGGCAATCGCCGCCGTGCTCTCGCCCATGCCGAAGCCGATTTCGACAATCGTCGGAGCATCGCTCGCGAACAACTCTGAGTAGTTCAGGCATGCTTCTTCCCGGAATGGCACGATGATTCGTGGTCCGAGAGAATCGTAAGCGCGTGTTTGCGCTGGCGACATGCGCCCCCGGCGCAATACGTAGCTGCGAATCGGGCGCAAATGCAGATTTTCTTCATTGGGCATGACGAAATTATACGGTGCCGGCCAGGCCCCCTCGGTACAATTCGGACATGAAGAACTTGATCATCAAGCCTGGCCGCGAGAAGTCCCTGCATCGCCGGCACCCATGGATTTTCTCCGGCGCGGTGAGGGCCATTGACGATGGCGTTGCCTCGGGCGACTTCGTGCGCGTGCTGGCCGATGACGGACGCTTCCTGGCGCACGCCGCGTTCAGCGAAAAATCGCAGATCATCGCGCGCGTCATGTCGTTCGCGGAAAGCGATGTTATCGACGAGGCATTCTTTCGGCGACGCGTTGGCGCCGCGATTGCCTTTCGTACGTCGCTCGTAACTGAAACCAACGCGATGCGTCTGATTCACGCCGAATCCGATGGCCTCCCCGGCTTGATTGCGGATCGGTATGGGGACATCGTTGTCATGCAACTGTTGACGGCAGGCATTGATCGGCAACGCGATCTGCTGGGACGCCTGCTGATGGATCTGACCGGCGCCCGGACTGTTTATGAGCGCTCCGACGCCGATGTGCGCGAACTGGAAGGGCTGCCTTCGCGCAATGGCCTGCTGGCGGGCGAGGTCTTGCCCGACGAGGTCGTGATTCAGGAAAATAGACTGCAATACGCCGTGGACGTTGCGCACGGCCACAAGACCGGCTTCTATCTGGACCAGCGCGACAATCGCGCATTGACGCGCTCGTTGTCGCAGGGTGCAGACGTGCTCAATTGCTTTTGTTACACCGGCACCATGAGCGTGTCCGCGCTTGCCGGCGGTGCTCGTTCGACTCTCTCGATCGACAGTTCCGGTCCATCGCTCGCGATGGCGGCGCGCAATCTTCAACTCAATGCGCTCGAACCATCGCGTGCCGAATGGCTGGAGGCTGATGTGTTTCAAGCGCTTCGGAAATTGCGTGACCAGGCCAGGAGCTTTGATCTGGTGATTCTCGATCCGCCCAAGTTTGCACCCACCGCCCATCACGCGGAAAAGGCCGCTCGAGCCTACAAGGATATCAATCTGCTAGGATTAAAACTCTTGCGTCCGGGCGGACATCTGATGACCTTTTCTTGTTCCGGCGGAATCCCGGCTGAACTTTTCCAGAAAATAGTTGCGGGCGCCGCGCTGGATGCGCAAGTCGATGCGCAAATACTGCGGCGGCTGAATCCAGGAGCCGACCATCCGGTAGCGATTCATTTTCCGGAAGGTGATTATTTGAAGGGACTGCTATTGCGGCGCGTGTAGCCCGTGGTCCGGCAGGCACATTTGACATGCCGGCGGCATAGTTTTATTGTGCAGTAGTGATTTTCAGGTCATCGCCGCAACACTACGGGAACCTTTTCACGAAATATCGGTTCAACGATTATTCGAATAAGGACTCAACCATGAAAACAACAATAAGCAGGCTATTGGGGTTGTCGACCCTGATGATGATGACTGCCGGCAGCGGAATCGTCAGCGCGCAATACTATGGCGGCCTGAATTTCGATCCTTCGCGTTATGCCGTTGCGGCTGCCGTTACCGATCCCGGTTTTTTTCTCACCAATACGGCGCTTGACGACCGGCGTATCCGATATGGGCTGAAACTCGGTTACCAGCTGTCGCCGCGGGTCGCGTTGGTCAGCCGCTACTCGTCATTCGACCGACGCGACTCGGTATCGCCACTGGCGCGCAGTTACGGCCTGGACCTGGAAGGAAACGTCCCCTTGCTGGCAGGGTTTGCGGTCTCGGGGAGCGCGGGTATTTCGCGGCTGGGCAGTGAAACCAGCTACGGCAGCGGCTTTTATTCGGGGCTGTTTCCAAGCGCGGGATCGCGTGCCACCGCCGCCACCGCCGGGCGCCTGGGGCTCGGCATGGCGTACCAGCTGAACAGCAGTATTGGACTGCGCTTCGATGTTGAACACTATCGGGCGCTGCAAGGCGGCGGCTTGGG
>JANNGY010000534.1:0-1997 GCA_031404095.1 Betaproteobacteria bacterium
CCATGGTTTACGAGTCTTTGGCGTTTTACGCGCTGTGTGATGAGTTCGGCATTCTGGTTTGGCAGGATTTCATGTTTGCCAACATGGATTATCCGGTCGATGACGAGACGTTTCGTAAGGAAATTGAGACAGAGGTGCGCCAGCAACTCAATCGACTGCAGCGCCATGTTTGCATATCGGCCTATTGCGGCGGAAGCGAGATTGCACAGCAGGCGGCCATGCTGGGGTTGCCCGCCGATGATTGGACCAATGATTTTTTTTCAGACTGGCTACCAAGTACTTGCGCCGAACGGCACCCCGACATTCCTTACTTCCCTTCTACGCCCTGGGGGGGGGCGTTGCCGTTCCATGTTGCAACGGGAATCTCGCACTACTATGGTGTCGGCGCTTACCGGCGGCCACTTTCCGATGCAAGGATATCGCGAGTAAAGTTCACCAGTGAATGTCTGGGATTTTCGAATGTCCCGGATCCCGAGACGGCAGCACTCCTGCTGGATGGCGTGACGCCGCCGCCGCATCATCCGCGCTGGAAAGCGCGCGTCCCACGCGACAATGGCGCCGGCTGGGACTTTGAGGACATCCGCGACCATTACTTCAAACTGCTTTTTGGCATTGATCCGATTGAGTTGCGGAGCCAGGATCTTGAACGGTACTACGCAATTTCCTGCGTGGTCACGGGTGAAGTCATGCAACGCGTTTTTTCCGATTGGCGTCGCCATGCCAGCGAATGCGGCGGCGCCCTGGTATGGTTTTATCGGGATCTCTGGCCCGGTGCCGGATGGGGAATTACCGATAGCACTGGTCGTCCGAAGGCGGCTTGGTGGTACCTGAAACGAGCGTGGGCGTCCCAGGCAATCCGCATCACGGATGAGGGCCTGGACGGCCTGGACCTTCATATCATTAATGAATCGCCGAAGGCACTGGACGCAACTGTTGAAATCGATATGCTGCAGGGAGGACGTGTAGTCACAAGTGCTGCCCCGGTTCAAATGCTGGTGCCGGCACGGGAAACCGTTTCCGTCCAGGGCGATGCTCTGCTAGGTCACTTTACGGATAGTACGTCGGCGTACCGGTTTGGGCCGTCAAAATTTGACGTTGTTGCTGTGCGACTTCGGGAAAGGCAGACTAACCGCTTGTTGAGCGAAGATTTCTATTTTCCATTGGGTCTCAACTTGCAAATTCTGCAGAACGCATCGATCAAGTCGCAAGTGGACTGGAGCGTGGAGGGAATGGTTGTTGTGAAATTGATCAGTGAAAGATTTCTGCAATCGCTGAGCATCACGTGTAGCGGTTTCTTGCCGGATGACGACTATTTTCACCTCGCGCCAGACATCGAAAAGAAGATCTGCTTCACACCGGTTGATCCAATGACCAGCAAGTTCAAGGTGCACTTTGGCGCGCTCAACCTTGAACCGGTAATTACATTGAGAGCCGAGAGAAACCGCGTCGATGACCCGGCCGTGACCACAACGTAACGGCATGCAGAATCTTGCCGACACAGTGACTACGCGCTCCCGTGATCCTGTTGAGCGAATACCGCTTTACATTGAGTCGCCGCCCGACCAACTGTTTGCCTGGTACCACTCTGCAGGCACCGCCTCGCAACTGGACTGCGTAGCGGTCATTTGCGGCCCGATCGGCTATGAATATGTCCATAGCCATCGGGCCGTGCGCCACTTGGCTGACCAGTTGGCGCTAATTGGCATTCCATGCTTGCGGTTTGACTATGGCGGAACGGGCGATTCGTCGGGTTCGGATCTTGATCCAGACCGTTGGAGTTGCTGGCAGGCCAACATTCATGCCGTTATCGATTGTGCGATACAGCGCAGCGGAAGCAAGCGCGTGTGCCTGATTGGCATTCACCTCGGCGCCACGCTCGCGGCAGTCGTGGCAAACAATAGGCCGGTTGATCTGATGGTGCTCTGGAACATTAGCGTCAGTGGCCGCCGTTATCTTCGGGAAATTCAAGCCATTGCTATGACGGCAGGACAGGAAGC
>JANNGY010000535.1:0-1965 GCA_031404095.1 Betaproteobacteria bacterium
GCTGGCTTCGGTTCCGCCAAGGGTTCCAACGAAGAGGCCTACCTGTTCCAGAAACTGGTGCGCACCGGCTTCCAGACCAACAACGTCGATCACTGCACGCGCCTGTGCCATGCCTCCTCGGTGGTGGCCTTGCTGGAAGGCGTCGGTTCGGGGGCGGTATCGAACCAGGTCTCCGACGTCGCCAAGGCGGAAGTGATTTTCCTCATCGGCGCCAACCCGAGCTCGAATCATCCGGTCGCCGCCACCTGGATCAAGAACGCCGCCAAGCGTGGCGCGAAGCTGATCGTGCTCGACCCGCGCCGCAACGATCTCTATCGCCACGCCTGGCGCTATCTGCAGTTCAAGCCCGACATGGACGTGGCGATGCTGAACGCGATGATCCACACCATCATCGACGAAGGCCTGGTCGATGAAGACTTCATCAGGAACCGCACTCACAATTACGAAGCGCTGAAGGAAAACTCGAAGGATTTTTCGCCGGAGAAGATGGCGCCGCTGTGCGGCATCCCCGCGGAGACGCTGCGCGAAGTCGCGCGCGCCTACGCCACCAGCAAAGCGTCGATCATCCTCTGGGGCATGGGCATTTCGCAGCACGTGCACGGCACCGACAATGCGCGCTGCCTGATCGCCTTAACGCTCATGACCGGACAAGTCGGCAAGCCGGGTTCGGGCCTGCATCCGCTGCGCGGGCAGAACAACGTGCAGGGCGCCTCGGATGCCGGGTTGATCCCGATGATGTTCCCCGATTACAAGCGCGTGGATAACCCCGAGAACCACGCGCGCTTCGAAAAGCTATGGAATACCAAGCTCGACAGCAAGCCGGGACTAACGGTGGTGGAAATCATGGACGCCGCCTGCGACGGCATCATCAAGGGCATGTACGTGATGGGCGAGAACCCGGCGATGTCGGACCCCGACACCAATCATGCGCGTGCCGGCCTCGCCAAGCTGGAGATGCTGGTGGTGCAGGATATTTTCCTCACCGAAACCGCGTACCTGGCCGACGTCGTCCTGCCCGCCTCGGCGTGGCCGGAAAAGACCGGCACCGTCACCAATACCGACCGCATGGTGCAACTGGGCCGCCGCGCGCTCGATATGCCGGGGGATGCGCGCCAGGATTTGTGGATCATTCAGCAACTGGCCAAACGCCTCGGCCTCGACTGGCATTACCCGGGCGAGGAAAGCGGCGTGGCGGCGGTGTACGAAGAGCTGCACGTCGCACAAGGCTCGATTTCCGGCATCAGCTGGGACCGGCTCAACCGCGAATCATGCGTGACTTATCCCTGCAAGGACGACAACGATCCCGGCCAGCCGGTGGTATTCACCGACAATTTCCCGACAGCGGATGGCCGCGCCAAATTCGTGCCCGCCGACATCATTCCCGCCAATGAGCGGCCGGATGAAGACTATCCCTATGTGCTCATCACCGGCCGCCAGCTCGAACACTGGCACACCGGCTCGATGACCCGCCGCGCCACCGTGCTCGACGCGATCGAGCCCGTCGCCGTGGTCAGCATGAATCCGCTGGATATGCGCGCCCTGCATGTCTATGCCGGCGATAACGTCACCGTCGAATCGCGGCGCGGCAAGATCGGCATCATGGTGCGCGCCGACGAAGGCACGCCCACCGGCTCGATCTTCATCCCGTTCGCGTTCTACGAAGCCGCCGCCAACATGCTCACCAATCCCGCGCTGGACCCGTTCGGCAAGATCGCGGAAGTCAAGTACTGTGCGGTGCGGGTGACGAAGGGCGGGGGTCCGGTGGAGTTGTCGAGTTATGGCGGGGGGCAGGCGTTTGTGGCGGAGATCGGGGCGCCAAAATAAAAGTGATGTCGCCCCGACGCGACCCTTGTGGTTGTTCGCCGGGGCGACGGTTTACAAAAACTGTCATTCCCGCGCCCGCATACCCGCTAATCTATTGTGCTTCCGGCTCAAAAAAACACTGTCATCCTGAGCGAAGCGAAG
>JANNGY010000536.1:0-4296 GCA_031404095.1 Betaproteobacteria bacterium
TCTTGTTCTTGCTTTTTATTTTGACGAAATTTCTCTAGCAGGCGCGGCAACATCTGCTTTAGTTTTGCCGCCACGGCTCCATTGGCCGCTGCGATTATCAGCGTCGATCCCTCCACCGCCGCAACACGGCATGAATTGTTCAGGCCGGGCGGTAGGGCGTCGGCGAAAGAATGTTGAAGGCGGGAAACGTGCTGCAGCCGATCATGAATTGGCGCAATGGCCTCGTTGTCCCGCATCAAGGCGTTGATCGGTTTGAAGCCGCTTTTTGG
Organism: Betaproteobacteria bacterium; assembly: GCA_031404095.1. Classification (GTDB taxonomy): domain Bacteria; phylum Pseudomonadota; class Gammaproteobacteria; order Burkholderiales; family Usitatibacteraceae; genus UKL13-2. Next base: position 270 of record JANNGY010000536.1, read on the forward strand.
AATCGACCCGGTTTTCGCCATTTGTCACATCGCCATGGGTTCAGGAGTATCGGATGAACATTATTCTCGTATCGGACAGCCTGGCCAAAAGCCGCATCGTCACGATCTCGCAGTCGCAGATTATCATGGCCGCGATGGGCTTCATCAGTGCCGGCTTCATGTTTGCCCTCGGCACCTACTGGGTCACGATGAAATACGCGGTCGACATCCAGAACCCGTTCATCCAGAGCCTCATTTCCACGCTTACGCAGCAAAAGACCCAGCAGGCTGAACAGGACATGCGTGAGCAGCTGAATTCGCTCGCCGTGAAACTGGGCGAAATCCAGGCGCGCCTGATGCGCCTCGACGCTTTCGGCGAACGGCTCGGCAAGGCAGCCGGCATCAAGCCAACCGAGTTTCGATTCTCGGAAACCCCCGGACAGGGCGGCCCGGCCCCATCGTCGGCCACCGATATTTCTTACCAGGATTTCCAGTCGCGAATCGCGGAAATTTCGCGGATTCTTGACGACCGCGGCGACAAGCTCGGCATGCTCGATTCCGTCCTGATGGAAGGACGCCTCGCTGCCAAGGCCATACCGACCACGCTGCCCGTCACAGACGGCTATTACTCTTCGAATTTTGGCATGCGCATTGATCCGTTCAACGGCCGCCAGGCGTTTCATACCGGCGTGGATTTCAATGCCCCGCCCGGCTCGACGATCCTGGCCGCCGCCGGCGGCGTGGTCGCCAGCGCGGAGCGCCATGCCGAGTACGGCAACATGGTGGATGTCAGCCATGAAAACGGCTTGACCACCCGCTATGCGCACCTGTCGCGCATGACCGTCAAAGTCGGCGACGTGGTGCTCAAAGGCCAGAAAGTCGGCGAACTTGGCCAGACCGGGCGCGCCACCGGCCCGCACCTGCACTTTGAAGTACGCGAAAACAGCGTCCCGCTGAATCCCAACCGCTTCCTGACTTTTGCCAAAGCGCAAGAGCCGGCGGTTGCGACCAAGTCCGCGCGCGCCCCCTGAGTTGTCCGCCTGAATTGCCCCGGGCATGCAGTTTCTTCTGCGCCCGGGTTGCGATTGGCTGGCCGCGCCCGCAGGTAATGCCCTGGCGCACCGGCCGCACCCAATCCCCCTCCTTTCTGCATATCCGTACCGCCTCGCGGCGAATAAAACCAATGAAAGCCCCGCATGCTTGATTCTTTCCTGAAATCCATTTTCGGCAGCCGCAACGAACGCCTGCTGAAGCAGTACCGCAAGACGGTAGAAGTGATCAATGCGCTCGAGCCCGCGACGGAGAAACTGACCGACGCCGAACTTCGCGCCAAGACCGACGAATTCAAGGATCGGCACCTGAAGGGCGAGACGCTGGACCAGTTGCTTCCCGAGGCCTTCGCCGTGGTGCGCGAGGCCGGCAGGCGCTCGCTGGGCATGCGCCATTTCGACGTGCAGCTGGTGGGCGGCATGGTGCTGCATAACGGCAAGATCGCCGAGATGCGCACCGGCGAGGGCAAGACGCTGATGGCGACGTTGCCGTCGTATCTGAATGCCATTTCCGGCAAAGGCGTGCACATCGTCACCGTCAACGACTACCTCGCGCAACGCGATTCCGAATGGATGGGGCGTCTGCATTCGTTCCTCGGGCTCACGGTCGGCTGCAACCTGTCGCAAATGGCGCATGACGACAAGCAAAAAGCGTTTGCCGCCGACATCACCTACGGCACCAATAACGAGTTCGGTTTCGATTACCTGCGCGACAACATGGTGACCAACAAGACCGAACGGGTGATGCGCGGCCTCAATTTTGCCATCGTCGACGAAGTCGATTCGATCCTGATCGATGAGGCGCGTACGCCGCTCATTATTTCCGGCCAGGCTGAAGACTCCACGGCGTTGTACCAGAAGATCAACCTGCTGGTGCCCCACCTGAAGGCACAGGAAGATGAAAAGGCGCCGGGAGATTTCTGGGTCGACCTCAAAAGCCACCAGGTGACGCTGTCCGAGGACGGCCATGAGCACGCCGAGGAACTGATGACGCAGAACGGCCTGTTGCCGGCCGGTGCTTCGCTGTATGACCCGGCCAACATCATGCTGATGCATCACCTGTACGCGGCGGTGCGCGCCCATTCTCTCTACCATCGCGACCAGCACTATGTCGTGCAGAACGGCGAAGTGGTGATCGTCGATGAATTCACCGGCCGCATGATGGCCGGCCGCCGCTGGTCCGAAGGCCTGCACCAGGCGGTCGAAGCCAAGGAAGGCGTCAAGATCCAGAACGAATCGCAGACGCTGGCGTCGATCACCTTCCAGAATTTCTTCCGACTGTACAACCGGCTCTCCGGCATGACCGGCACCGCGGATACCGAGGCCTTCGAGTTCCAGCATATTTACAGCCTGGAAACGGTCATCATCCCGCCCAACAAGCAGATGATCCGTATCGACAACAACGATCTCGTCTATATCACCGAAAAGGAAAAGCACGCCGCCCTGGTGCTCGATGTGAAGGACTGTTTTGCGCGCGGCCAGCCGGTGCTTCTGGGTACCGCCTCGATCGAGAATTCGGAATTGCTCTCGGAGCTGTTGAAGAAAGAGAAACTGCCGCACGAAGTGCTGAACGCCAAACAGCACGCGCGCGAGGCGGAGATTGTCGCGCAGGCCGGCGCGCTTCACGCCATCACCATCGCCACCAACATGGCTGGCCGCGGCACCGATATCGTGCTGGGCGGCAATCCGGATCGCGACATCCGTGCGGTGGAGACCGACGAGGCGCTGTCGGCCGCGGAAAAGCATGCCCGTGTCGCCGAGATCAAGGCTAAGTGGCAGCCGCTGCACGACAAGGTGATTTCGGTCGGCGGGCTGCATATCGTCGGCTCTGAACGGCACGAGTCGCGGCGCATCGACAACCAGTTGCGAGGCCGCTGCGGCCGCCAGGGCGACCCGGGTTCATCACGCTTTTACCTCTCCTTCGAGGATCCGCTGCTGAAAATTTTCGCCGGCGACAAACTGAAGGCGATCATGGCGCGGCTGAAGATTCCCGAGGGCGAAGCAATCGAGGCGCGCATGGTCTCGCGTTCCATCGAGAACGCCCAGCGCAAAGTCGAGGCACGCAACTTCGATATCCGCAAACAACTCCTCGAATACGACGACGTCGCCAACGACCAGCGCAAGGTCATTTACCTGCAGCGCAATGAATTGCTCGATGCCGACGACATCTCCGACACCATTGCCGGCATGCGCGGTGGCGTGTTGCAGGGTACCGTCGAACAGTTCGTGCCGCCGGAGTCCGTCGAAGAACAGTGGGATGTGCCGGGCCTGACGCGCACGCTGGCCGCCGATTTCAATCTGCAGGTGCCGATTGACGAGTGGCTGAAGAACGATACCGAACTCGACAACCAGACGATCGCGGACCGCGTCATCAAGCAGTCGAATGAGGATTACGCGGCCAAGTTCCAGCAAATCGAACCTGCTTTGCTGCACCAGTATGAACGCGCCGTCATGCTGCAGTCGATCGATTCGCACTGGCGCGAGCACCTGGCCTCGCTGGATTACCTGCGCCAGGGCATTCATTTGCGCGGTTACGCGCAGAAGCAGCCGAAGCAAGAGTACAAGCGCGAAGCATTTGAACTGTTCAGCGGCATGCTCGACGGCATCAAGCGTGAAGTCACCCAGATTCTGATCAATGTGCAGGTGCGCTCGGCCGATGAAGTGGCGGCGGCGGAAAAAGCGGCTGAAGAAGCCGCCGCAAGGGCTGCGCAGAATGTGCAGTACCACCACGCCGACTACAACGAAGCCCTGGGGGTTGCCGATGGCGAAGGCCAGGCGGCGGCGGAAACCGCTCCCCAACCGTTCGTGCGTGAAGGCCAGAAGATCGGCCGCAATGATCCGTGCTGGTGCGGATCGGGCAAGAAGTTCAAGCAATGCCACGGCAAGCTGAGCTGAAGTCCGAGCCCCATCCCCAGAGGGTCCCGTCGCTGCGCACGCCCACGGCATGGAATTCGCCACCGTCCACCTGGGCCCAATCCGATGCGGCGCCAATCTGGGTC
>JANNGY010000537.1:0-1748 GCA_031404095.1 Betaproteobacteria bacterium
AGAAATTGCCAACCAACTGATTGGCGCCGCGCAAGCCGTCAAGCGACTGACAGTGACCTTTTTCTGGAAGCAAACAGCCCCGCCAGCGCCAGGCCGAAAAGCGCAAGGGTGCCGGGTTCCGGGATGCCCACGACTTGGCCGCCCGACCCACCCGTCCCTCCCGTCCCAACGTCGGCGCCTTGGTCGAAGCCGCCGCTTCCAGGCGCGATCCCCGCGCAGCCAATCGAGATATTGTCCTGAATCAACGTCACCTGTGCCTCTGACGCCAGGAGGCGGCCGCAAGGAACTGTCAGATTGCCGTCACTGCTGGCGATCGTTGTAGCGAGGACATTTCCCGAGAGCAAGGGGCCGTTGAGAGTTGCGGCAGTACCGACATTAAAGTACACCCCGACATTGGCACCGTTTCCTACATTCACCACACTTATTGTCGAGATGCTCCCGGTGATAAACGTGGTCGGAAACTGGAAAACAAACACTGCCGAGTTGCTGCCACCGCCGTCGAGAAGGAGTGCTCCTGTCAGATTCACAGTTGCAGCAGGTACCGTGTATGTGCCCGGATTGATCACGCCGCCATTCCCAGCCTGGAACGCGTCGAGGTCGCCTCCAGTAACGGTAGTACCAACCCCAAAAGCAGCCAGATCTATGATCGCTTGGTCGAGGTCAAGCTGCGCCTGCTGCGCCAGCGCGGTATTTGGTTGTAACGACCCAGATGTGAAAATGTACCCTCCGCCAATCGAGGCGTTTGGTGCGGAACCCAGATTTCCGCCAATCGTGCTCACCGGGACATTGGTCACACCCGTGGCGCCCAGGACCGCGAAGCTTGCTAGCGCCGAACCCAGAATTGGCGCGGCCAAGCCCTGGGCGGGGGCATAGGCAAGTGCGACACATAACGGCAATGCCAATTTCATCGCGTTCATCTTCATGAGGTTCATTTGTGTTCTCCATGCTTGCGCAGCTTTTGCCCAAGCGGGTTGACTGGTTGAAGCGGCCAGTCTTTCCGCGAAATCAAGCACACCGTGTGCGGTGGAAAACAAAAGCATAAAGCATGCCGTGCGCGACTTATCGTTTCGATTCAACGAGATGGAAACGATGCGCTGTTTATCGAAGGTCGGTGTGTAAAGAATCCTGACGGTAAATCGCCGTATCCGGCGCTCGCTATCGTTTGCGCGGGGAGGCCCACCGCAGTGCATTCGTTCAACCAGTAAACTTGTCGGCCAATAATTTGGCGATGCGCAAGCGGATTCTCAAGGCGCGATCCAAGGCGCAAAGTCCAAGGCAAGGCTGGACGTTTGCCTGATCTTGCAACGCCGCAGACCACCCGAAGTTCCACCGCGGGCGATTTGCCCACCAGCTCCCTTGCATGGGCGAAACCCGAATTATTCAGGCACCTCAGCGGATCGGAATTCGATCCCATCCTGTGCGGCGCCCCCGGCTTTGCCTCGATCGGGCAAGCGTCGACGCGCTCAATGCCGAACCAGCGCGGCTTATGTGACTCAACGTACAGACGCCTTTCACAAAGAGCGGGATGATGCACCCACTCGCTGCGGGAGAAGCGCGTTTTTTGCGACTGTCCGAGGTCGCGATCAAGTGCTGACCCAGGTTGGACCCAGTTCCCCTTTCGGATAGTTGTACGCATTTCACGGAAATCAGCCATGTCCGAAACAGGTATTGGTCACTCCCATGCAGACGAGGTCGGGAAGGCCGACGGCACAACCGAAATGCGGCGCCAGGAAGCGCTGCTCAAGACC
>JANNGY010000538.1:0-2208 GCA_031404095.1 Betaproteobacteria bacterium
TTCAAACCCCAAATCAACCTCCAGCCAAATTATCAGTCCAGCCTTCCGCAATCACCCTTTGACAGGCAATCACTCGTCAACCCAGGGCACCTCCACATCCCGTGCCCACCTTTATCGATTGTCAAATTTTTAAAGAGCAATTTCGAAATACATTTTGGTTGCGGGGGCAGGATTTGAACCTGCGACCTTCGGGTTATGAGCCCGACGAGCTGCCAGACTGCTCCACCCCGCGCCCGATTGCTACCTTGTTACTACTTCGGCGCTACACTTTCGTGTCCGCTTCGTATGAATTTCGAAGAACCGCAATTATAGCCATATTCCGATGCCCCGGTCAATACTCATTCCACTTTTACTTCTAATCAATTTGTCCGCAAACTGGGATTCGCTGCGATAGCATTAAGTCAATTTCGATTCAGCTGGAACACCATTGGAAAATCAACTAGCGACCGTCGCATTCGCACTTGCTCTCGCCTGGGCAAGCGGCATTCGCCTCTATGCAGTGCTATTTATCGTCGGCCTAGCCGGACAGTTTCACTGGTATGGCTGGCACAACCCCCAAAGCCTGGAGATACTCTCGCATCCTGTTGTGTTGGGCGCCAATGGACTGCTGCTATTCGTCGAGTTTTTTGCCGACAAGATTCCCGGACTGGATTCGCTATGGGATGCTGCCAACACCTTTGTTCGCATTCCGGCAGGCGCGCTACTGGCAGCAGGCGTCATTGGCGCCGAAGATGGTAGCGCATGGGCGCTCGCGGCCGGATTGATAGGCGGCACTATCACGGCTGGAACGCACTTTACGAAAGCTGGTGGACGCCTTGCAATCAATGCCTCACCTGAACCCGTTAGCAACTGGCTTGCGTCTTTCTCCGAGGAGGTGGCCGTCCTGAGTGGGCTGTGGCTTGCGCTTCAGCATCCTGTTGCTTTCCTGGTCATGCTGACGCTATTCGTCCTTCTGGTATGTTGGTTCATACCGAAACTCTTCCAATTCCTGCGCGCCATGCTGCAAAGAATCGCCAGCTGGTTTGCGCCAGATCGCGCGATCCAATCGCGCTAGACGGAACGCCGCTCGATCAGTGCCTGAGCCAGGGTCCCGCTATCGACGTGCTCAAGCTCCCCGCCCACCGGCAAACCACGGGCGATGCGCGTCACCTTCAATCCAATTTCCGCCACCATCTCGCCGATGTAATGCGCCGTGGCTTCGCCTTCGACGGTAAAGTTGGTCGCCAGTATGACTTCCTTAACGATGCCATCGTCTGCCCGCTGCTGCAATCGATCAAGATGAATTTCCCGCGGCCCGATGCCATCAAGCGGCGATAGCCGCCCCATCAACACGAAATATAGGCCCCGATACGTTTGCGTCTGTTCCATCATCAGCAGATCTCCCGGTGTTTCCACCACACAGAGGAGCGCCTTGTCACGCTTGGGCGATGCACAGATCTCGCAAACGTCCGATTCGGTAAAGGTATTGCACAGCACACAATGCCGGATACGTTCGACGGCACTTTTCATCGCGTCCGCCAAACGTGTGGCACCCTGTTGGTCGCGCTGCAACAAATGGTAGGCCATGCGTTGGGCGGATTTTGGGCCGACGCCTGGAAGGCAGCGAAACGCCTGGATCAATGCTTCAAGCGAGGACGGTGCTTTCATCTGGCACATGCAATACGCAGATTACCTGGCATCGACGGCAAACCACGCTGCGCTTTTCAAAATGGCAGTTTCATGCCGGGCGGCAAGTTGAGTCCGGACGTAAAGCCGCCCATCTTCTCCTGCGAGGTCACCTCGGCCTTGCGGACAGCGTCATTCACGGCTGCGGCGATCAAGTCCTCAAGCATCTCCCTGTCATCCATCACACTGGGGTCGATCGATACCCGCTTTACATCATTGCGACAAGTCATTACCACCTTCACCATACCGCCGCCGGATTGTCCGTCGACTTCAATGGTGGCCAACTGCTCCTGCATTTTCTTCATGTTTTCCTGCATTTGCTGGGCCTGCTTCATCAAGCCCCCCAATCCGCCCTTAATCATGTTCATTCCCTCGCTTGCCTGGTTAAGAATTTGCCGGACGAATCGACGCACGCGTGACTTCCGCACCAAACTCCAGTTTGAGATTCTTGATAAACGGATCTTCATCGATAGCGGCCTCGGCTGCCATTTGCTGATGCGATCGCTCACGATCCTCATGCGCGGCCAGAGTGACGCCGGCAAC
>JANNGY010000539.1:0-2740 GCA_031404095.1 Betaproteobacteria bacterium
CCGTCTCGCCGACATCGTGCAGGCGTGCGATATAAGGATGTTGGAAACCGGCAACGATGTCGCGTTCGAGTTGGAAGCGGCGCAGACCGGCCTCGTCCAGCAACATGCGTTGCACGATCTTGATCGCGACTTCGTGCTGGATCTTGCCGTCGACACGCGCGGCGTGGAACACGACGCCCATGCCGCCGCGGCCGAGTTCCTCTTTCAATTCATAGGCGCCGATGCGCGCGCCACTGGCAAACGTTGGCGTGCCGGCGACATGCGCTGCGCTGCGCAATAGTTTGGCGCGCTGGGCGGCGGTCTGGTCGCTGTGCCCGGCGTGCGAGTCCAGTAATTCGTTGAGTGCCTGCGCGAGCTCGGGATGGCGCGCGGCTGCATCACGCGAGAATGCTTCCCGATCGGCCGGATCGAGATCCAAGGCCTGGTCGAACAACTCGCGCAGCGTTTGCCACTGCTGGGTGTTGAAGGCGTCGGTCATGCGCTAGTGTAATGCGCAGTTGTGCAAGGGCCTACCTGGGTCGCGATTTCTCTCCCTTGCGCGACGTAGTCGTGCAGGGGAGGGCTAGGGAGGGGTCGCTTTGGACTTGCCTTGGAAAATCAGAATCAACTCTCCTGAAGACTCATATGGCCGCCTCCTGCGCATGGCGGTACCTTTAAGGCATCGACGCTTTGAAGGTGCACCACGACAGGAGACGGCCATGTCACTTTACGCAGCAATCGATTTACATTCCAACAATTGCGTTCTGGCAATCATCGACGGCGACGACGAGCTAAAACTTCGTCGCAAGCTCCCGAACGATATCAACGCCATCCGGCGCGCGCTGGCGCCTTATCACGATGAGATCGTTGGCATCGTGGTCGAGTCCACCTACAACTGGTACTGGCTGGTCGACGGCCTGGAGGAAACGGGCTACACGTTGTACTTAGCCAATACCGCGGCGGTGCCGCAGTACGCGGGATTGAAGCACGGCGACGACGACAGCGACGCACGCCACTTGGCGAATCTATTGCGGCTGGGGATATTGCCGACGGGATATATCTACCCGCGTGAGCAACGGCGCGTACGCGATTTGCTGCGGCAGCGCTTGCGCCTGGTACAACACTCCTCGGCGTTGATGCACTCGGTGCAGGCCCTGGTCGCGCGTCTGACCGGCCATGGTTTGAGCGGAAATAGCTTTCGCGACCTCGATTTTTCGGAGCTCGAGCGACTGTTCCCGCACGACTTGGATCGCCATGCGGCCTTGGCCCCGATCCACGTCTGGGCCGCGGCGCGCCAGCAGATCGATGCGATTGAAGCTTCTGTTTGCGAAGCGCTGCGCGGTCGCCAGGACTTTTCCGAGCTAAAGAGTGCACCAGGTATCGGCAACATCCTGGGCCCCACAATCCTGCTTGAGACCGGTCCTATCGAGCGTTTCGCCAGTGTCGGCGACTATGCTTCGTACTGCCGCATGGTTGACGCCAAGCGCTGGTCCAACGGCAAGAAGAAAGGCGAAGGCAATCGTCGCTGTGGCAACCGCTATCTGGCTTGGGCCTACATCGAAGCAGCCAACTTCGCGATTCGTTACTACGAACCGGTCCGGCGCTGGTACGACCGCAAGTGCAGAAAGCGTCACAAAATCCTTGCGCGCAAAGCGGTCGCGCACAAGATCGCACGCGGTTGCTATCACGTGATGCGCGACCACACGACCTTCGACATCGACCGCGCCTTCACTTGACGCTCGACGGTCGCGAGTCCGTGGGAGGGTTGGCTTCGAGCCAGCAGACCTGAATGACCGCGACCGCCGAGCACCATCGGGTTCCAAGCGATGCCGCCCGTCGACCGAGCCACTAAAGGTTGGTCTGCGCTATTGCGCAGAGCCACAATTCTGTACCGCCACCGGCGCGTACCAGGACGGCACGACGGCGACCGACGAGTGATTGGCACTGACGCTAGAGCCAAAAGCAAAAAGCCAAAGCCAAAAGCGCCAGCAGGAGGCGCGCGCCCACGTTGGCACCAGAAATGGCGCCTCAGCGCGTGACCACCAACCAGAAGGGTGACTGATGCGGCCTCGCGGCCGCGTCCAACGACATCACTCCGGGAGCCGGCCGCTCGATCCCGATGCGTTTCATACAGCTACTCGCTCAATGCGAGACGGGCATCTATGCGCCACTTGACTCCGGCGGCTAAATGGCAACCCTCCCCTGCCTGCGGCAAGGGAGGGCTAGAAATTTGGAGGGGCTTAAGTTCAATCTTCGGGGCTGAAGCCCCTCCTACAATATCCTGGATGCGCCAATTCTGGTTCCAGCCTAGAATCGCCGACGCCGAACAACGGACCTGTCCAGCATGCCAAGCAGCGCGTCACCCGCATCGAGCGTTACGCAATTGTTAGCGGCCTGGCGCGCCGGCGATGAGGCCGCGCCTGATGCACTGACAAATCTGGTCTATGGCGAGTTGCGCGCCATGGCCGCGCGCCGTCTGGCCGGTTCGAGCTCGCAGCCCTTGCAGACCACTGAACTCGTGCACGAGACGCTCGCGCGCCTGCTCGAGCATCCCTTGGCGGCCGAGGATCGCAGCCACTTTTTCCGCATCGCGGCGCTGGCCCTGCGTCAGGCCTTGGTCGATGCGATCCGGCGCAGCCGTGCGGAAAAACGCGGTGGCGATGTGGTCATGGTGAGCTTGAGTGCCGCTGCCGATGTGGCCGTCGCTGGTCCGGAGGCCTGGCTCGATGTCGAGGCGGCGCTCGCCGCGCTCGATCGCGAG
>JANNGY010000540.1:0-1574 GCA_031404095.1 Betaproteobacteria bacterium
GTTAAAAACGGTGCGCGGCAGCCGGCCTACGGCAGCATCGTCGCCGCCGGTGGCAACGCCTGCGTGCTGCACTATCGCGAAAACTCGGCGAAATTGAAGGCGGGTGAACTGATGCTGATCGACGCCGGCTGCGAACTCGAAAGCTACGCCGCCGACATCACCCGCACATTCCCCATCGGCGGCAGGTTCAGCGGCCCGCAGAAGGATATTTACGAACTGGTGCTGGAATCGCAGCTTGCCTGTATCAAGGCCGTCAAGCCGGGCGCGCCCTTCGGCAAGTATCACGAGGTGGCCAACAAAGTGCTGGCACAGGGACTGATCGACCTCAAGCTGTGCAAGGGTTCGCTTTCCGGCGTTCTCGAAAAGGAAACCTACAAGCAGTACTACATGCATCGCGCCGGGCACTGGCTGGGGCTGGACGTGCACGACGCCGGCGAATACAAGCGGGGCGGCAAATGGGTTTCGTTGCAGCCGGGCATGGTGGTGACGGTGGAGCCCGGGCTCTACATCCGCCCGGCCGACAATGTGCCAAAGCATTTCTGGGATATCGGCGTACGCATCGAGGACGATATCCTGGTAACCGCCACGGGCAATACCAATCTCACCGCGAGTTGCCCGAAGTCGGTGAAAGACGTCGAGGCGCTGACCTGCGGGTAGCGCGGCCTTCGCATGCTACTTCCCCCTTTGAAAAAGGGGGACCGAGGGGGATTTAACGGCGGCGAAAGACATGATGGTTAAAGTCCTTCGCCGCATGCACCGAAAATCCCTCCTGTCCTCCCTGTAGGAAAAGGAGGGACGTTTCTTGAAGTAATTGACGCCAATTTTGAGTGACCTGTATTGCCTTGAGATTCATAGCCTGAGCTGATGCCTACCGCAATCATCATCGGCGCCGGCCCGGTCGGCGCGACCTTCGCGCTGCTCGCCGCGCGCCTTGGCGTTCAAGTCACGCTGATAGAAGCCCGCGAAGGCCCGTCGCATGAATCGCGCTCGCTGGCGCTGTCGCACGGCAGCCGGGAGATTCTCAACATTGCCGGGGTATGGGGCGACGGCCTGCCGGTGACGGAAATATTGACCATCCACACCTCGCAACGCGGTGGCTTCGGGCGGATGCGGCTTACCCACCTCGACGCCGGCGTGCCGGCACTGGGATATGTGTTGTCCTACGCCGCTTTGCAGGCGTCGCTCGATCAACAACTTGAAAGGTACGGCATCACCGTGCGGCGTGGCGCGGTTGTGACGGCGATCGATGATGCGCCGGGCGAGGTGACCGTGCGTTTCACGCAGGCTGGGACAAATCAGGCAATGGCCGCCGCGGCCGTGGTCCTTGCGGATGGCGGCGCCAATCTCGGCAAGGTGCCGGCTCTGCGCGCGGACGAAAAAGATTATGGTCAAAGCGCGCTGCTGGGACACGTCTTCACCGATGCCGCGCATCGCGGTACCGCCTATGAGCGATTTACACCCGAAGGTCCGGCGGCATTGCTGCCATACGGAGGCGCGAATGAATATTCGGTGGTATGGGTGTCGTCAGCGGCGCGAATTGAGGAATTGAAGGCGCTGCCCGACGTGGATTTCCT
>JANNGY010000541.1:0-4620 GCA_031404095.1 Betaproteobacteria bacterium
CGCGAGGCCTACGGCATTTACGCCTGCAACGGCATCCTCTTCAATCACGAGTCTCCGGTTCGGGGCGAGACGTTCGTCACCCGCAAGATCACGCGTGCGCTCGCGCGAATCGTACTGGGCCTGCAGGATTGCCTCTATCTCGGAAACCTCAATTCCCGCCGCGATTGGGGCCATGCCCGTGACTACGTCGACGAGACCGCCATTCCGATGCAGCGGAATGCGCGCACTTTAACTCCTTCCCCCGGGGCAGGGGGGAACCCGGCGCTTCGAAGGCGGGTTCTCCACAGCCGGCCGCCCGTCAGCGATAGAGGCGCGCTGGCGGCCGGCTGTGGATAACCACTGCGCCAGACGAAATGGCACGGTTGCAAAAGACCGAAAAACAGGCTAAAAACAACCCAGTCCAAGATCAAAAAACATCACACCCAAGTGGCCTCATCTGGCCGCAACTGACTGGCCTCAAGCACCCGCGAATTCACACTAAGCCCTTGTATGCCGAACAATTCGCCTTTTACCTGTCCCATGACTGAATACTTCCGCAACGATGTTCTGGTCAAGCGCCCGTACATCCGTCCGGAATGATGCGCGGAGGCAATAGAAAAGCCCATCCGAAGAGAGGTTCAGCCCGAGGACGGGAGGATTCGCCATTGGGTTTTTGTACCGGGGCTCGACCGTTACGTGCGTGTGGTGACCTTGGAGGATGGTGTTACTCTGCACAATGCTTTTCCCGACAGGAGGTTTAAACCATGAGACTGTCTTATGATCCCGACACCGATTCCCTCTACATTCATCTGAATGATCGTCCCGGCACCGACAGCACGGAAGTCACAGACGGAGTCGTGTTGGACTTTGACGAGAACGGTGGACTCGTGGGAATAGATGTTCAGCACGCCAGCAAGCACGCCGACATCCATCGCCTGCTGCTCAATAAAATGCCATTCACGGAGTTGGAAGCAGCGTGACATCTGTACCGATGGCAAAGAACTTGAAAACTGGTGGAGTCAGCGGTTCGACTTCGGCTTCGAGTGCCTTACAGAGTCTGAAGCACGTTACCTGCTCAACACCCCGAGCGCTGACCGAGTCCGAAATCAGATTGCTGCGGCAGTCCAAGCATGAAGTGGCAAAGCGGGTTGCCGAGTTGGCGGACCGGGCGAAGCAGTGAGTTGCGAGTCATAGCCGCCGCTTACCAGCGCCGCCGGCCAGTGTATTTGTTCGGACGCAAATAGTGTTTTATCCCCACGCTACCGACACCGAGCACGCAACAAGACGGACTCGTCCCCCATCCCCATTCATCACCTTCCCTCATTCCTAAAAGCGGGAATTGCGGGGGTTTCGCACCACATGCAATGAGCCTGCCCCGGTAGGCAGTAAGGCGGGGGCAGGAATCCAGTCCGTTCGACTATTCAAGAACTTGGTTCGGACTGGGTGGCCCGATATGGCCAGCCCCTCCCAGCTGCGACCAACGGAAGTCCCGTGGGACGCTGGGACGACGTGGTAAATGGGGGACTCAACGCGGGTTCAAAATGACGCTGCATCCCCTGGCTTCTGCGCTCCCCCTGCCCCACAGGTCACTCGGTAAAGGACAATTGTCAGGCAGTGGCCTGAAAATCGCGGCAAAAAAATTGCGAGCGTCAGTTACCCCTATCAGCAATTATTATTGTAATGATCGGAAATTCGAATTACCCAGCAATACTTCATTTATCATCTGATGATACAATAGCCCATGCGGGATAAACTGGGTCTTGAAACGCTTCTCGACTTGAATGGCTCGATCATCGATCAGGGCAACGGCTACTGGATCAAGATAGATGCCTGGCGTGTCGAAGCTGACGGTGACATCCTGCACGGCATTCGTTATTCGCTGACGCTTCATGAGCCATATGGCAAACGAATTTTGGGATATGACAATGCGCATGCCGTCAAACTCCCGAAGAAATTCAAGTATGTGGGCCGGCGCTTGCCGTTTGACCACAAGCATCGGCATGAATCCGACCAAGGCGTGCCGTATGGGTTCGAGAGCGCCTACCAGCTGCTCGAAGATTTCTTCATGGATGTTGATCGTGTTTTGCAGGAGGTAAGAAACTCATGAAATCGATCAAGATTGGCATCATGCCGAAGGAACAGATTCGGGCTCGAGTGTTGGCGATCGCGCGCGGAGATATCAAGCCGCGTCCCAGTGAACCCAAGATATGGTTCACTTCGATGAAGTCGTTGGCCGAGGTTTTGAGCGACGATAACCGGGCGCTTCTGAAAGTGATCCGGGATATCCGCCCGGACTCGGTGACCTCCCTGGCGGTGGCAACTGGGCGCAAGCCTGGCAATTTGTCGCGCACACTGAAAACAATGTCTCACTACGGCATTGTCGAAATGCGCCGCGAGAAGAAACTGGTGCGTCCAATTGCCAATGCGACGGAATTCCAGATCGTTACCGCGTGACTTCCGATCGCGATAGGTGTTCACGCCGCGAGAAGATGCGGCGCATGTCCCTGCCCCGGTAGACAGTAAGCCGCGGGCTGGAATCCAGTCTGTTCGACTATTCAAGAACTTGGTTCGGACTGGGTGGCCCGATATGGCCAGCCCCTCCCAGCTGCGACCAACGGAAGTCCCGTGGGACGCTGGGACGACGGTGGTTATGCTGGGACGACGGCCTATACGGTAGGATTCCCGCATGACCAGAACCGCACTCATCACCGGCATCACCGGCCAGGACGATTCATACCTGGCCGAGTTCCTTCTCGGCAAAGGCTACATCGTCCACGGCATCAAACGCCGTACGTCGCTGTTCAACACCGACCGCATCGATCATCTGTACCAGGACCGCCACGACGAGGGCGTGCGTTTCTTCCTGCACCATGGCGACCAAGTCAGCTCAGTAATTGCTCAACAATTGCTTAACCGAGTACCATGAATGTCTGACGCCTATCGATCATTATGCTAATGACATTCGCCAATATGATGATTGACAACACAAATGCGAAGGAGATTTAATCATGACGACGGTGGAAAGGCTTTGCGAGGTAGGAAGCAAATTACCTCCGCCCGCGCTGGCGGAATTGCTCGATTTTGCCGAATTCTTGCGCCAGAAAAGTGTGCAACCCCAAGTAGCGCAACGCACACCTCTCTCGGAACTTGGAGGCGGGTTGGAGGATTCCGCGACCTTCGCTGGTTCGCCCTTGGAAATTCAAGAAAAAATACCCCGTGAATGGGATTGACTGCCTGTTGAATACTAACTTCATTCCCGGCCTACTCAAATCGAGTCCCGATACGCTAGCGCTGATCAACGACCGCCGCATTTGGATGTGTGATGCGAATTTACCTTGATATGTGTTGCTTCAATCGGCCCTACGACGACCAAACCCAAGCCAGGATCCGCTTGGAGACCGAGGCGAAAGTCTTGTTGCAGCAAAAGGTAAGGGATGCTGAATGTGACCTCGTTTGGTCGGCTGTGCTTGATTTCGAAAATAGCAACAATCCTTATGAAGCACATCGGCACGCGATAGAACAATGGCGAAACCTCGCAGTACAGGTGGTCGTGGCGGATCATTCTGTAGTTTCCAAGGCCCATACGCTGTCAAAGCAAGGGGTGGGTCACTACGACGCTCTACACATCGCTTCGGCAATCGCGGGCGATGTAGACTTGTTTGCCACGACGGATGACCGTTTAATCAAGATAATAAAAAAAATTGGCGGACTTCCTGTCATGTGGCCAGGTGAGGCACTGGCGATTCTGGAGAACTGGTATGAAAACTGAAGCCGAAATTCGGATGAGGGGCATGCAGGCATTGATCAGTGCGCTTGGATTGATAGAGGCAGAGCGTTTTCTTGCCGCAGTGTCTCGTGACAAGTTTGATTACACCGAGTGGCGGAGGTCCGGCCTGCCAGATATGTCCATCGATGAAATATCTGCAGCGGCGAACAAGGTTTCCGACGGCTTAAATCGCACCAATAAGGCATAACCCATTTTCAATTCGTGGCAAAGGAATGCGTTGGTGTCGCCTGGTGCCGGACGTACCGATTGCCAGGAATGACCAGTAACGCATTCGGCCCCACGGGGAACTGCTCGAAACCTCAAAACTTGTCATCCTCGCGCACGCGGGGATCCATTTTTCCACGCACATCAATGATTTACGAAAATTGGATTCCCGCGTACGCGGGAATGACAGGGTTTTTAGAAGTCCCCACAGCGTAGATCGCCATTTGGCGCGGCTTTTCGGGCAATAACGGCTTGAGAGACGCACCTTTCATAGGCTCGAAGAAACCATTGGAACACCCTGCCCCCTTAGATTCCCGCATGCCTAAAACCGCACTCATCACCGGCATCACCGGCCAGGACGGCTCGTACCTGGCCGAGTTTCTCCTCGCCAAAGGCTACATCGTCCACGGCATCAAGCGCCGCACGTCGCTATTCAACACCGACCGCATCGACCACCTGTATCAGGACCGCCACGACGAGGGCGTGCGCTTCTTTCTGCACCATGGCGACCTGACCGATTCGATGAGCCTCACGCGAGTGATCCAGCAGGTGCAGCCGGATGAAATCTACAACCTGGGTGCGCAAAGCCATGTTGCAGTGAGCTTTGAAGAGCCGGAATACACGGCCAATTCCGACGCCACCGGTGCATT